>JAKOSS010000267.1 GCA_029777145.1 Acidobacteriota bacterium
CGCGATCGCGTAATCGGCGAAAAGAACCGCATCGACGGGCATCGCGCCGAAAATGTATTTTTCCGAGACGCCCGGAAAACTTCCGCCGTTGCTGATCCCCGCCTCGATCATCTTCGCGATCGCCGGTCCCGACTCCCCGAGTGCCGCAACGACGCTCTCGGTCGAAACATCCTTCGGATCGATCCGCTCAGGGATCGGAATTTCGGTACCGATCGCAAGGCTTTTCATCCAGCCGCATCGGCAATTGTGGAGATGCGCCGCGATGCTTCGGATCGACCTTCGCGAGAATCCGGGAATGGGCAATTCCCAGATTTCGGCCGGCACGCCCGCGGTCAGGAATTTCGTGACGCGGTCGCTGATCATCCAAGCATCGAGCGCTCGATCGTTCATTTCCGTGGTCTTGAAATTTCCGCGAGCGTGAATCTCCACGCCGCTTCGAGCAGTCCGGCGAGCGCGTCGTGCCCGATCCGCGACATTCTGACAAGCACGTACGGGTACGGCGCGTAATGTTCCTTCAAATAGTAAGTTTCCGGTTGCTCGGCAATCAGATCGTCGCGCTGGTCGAACCCGACGCGGGCGACAAGCGTGTCCGGTTCCGCCGCTTTGTTCGTCGCGTAGCAAACCATCAATTTGCCGCCGACCTTGAACGACGGCGCGCCGTACGACGTGCCTTCGACGACGCCTTCGAAACCGGCGACGATCCCGCGGATATCCTCAAGCGTTTGTCCCATCAAATGATCTCGGCGCCGCGATCCGAAAGTAGCTGTCGCAGCAGCGAACGATGGCAATGCGACTCGTCCTCGCAATAGCATCCGACCGAGAAGTTCGCGGAATGCGACAGCGCCGCGAGCAGATCAAGATCCTTCGCCGCGCCCGCCGATTTCATCTCTTCCAAAAACTTTCTCGTGAACTGTTTCCAGAGTCTTTCGTCGTTCGCGGCGAGCCCTGTTTTCAGCAGTTCCTCGCTCGGGGCAAGATTCGGAAACCAGACATCGTAAAAATCGCGTGACGCGAATTCGGTTTTCGGGACGCCGCGCGGCGGTCGGCGAACGGTCCCGATCCGCAATCCTTCGTCCTTCGCCCGCGGACTTCCGAGTCTTACGATCCTGATCGACATGGCGTTGCTCCTAGTTGATCCAACGCTCGATGCCGAGCGCGTTCATAGTTAGTTCGACCGAGAGCGCCGCGAGGATCATTCCCATCACGCGCGTCAGGATCGAAGCGCCACCGATGCCGATGAACGCGATGATCTTCGATGACAGTCTGAGCATCAGCAGCGTGATCCCGAGGATCAAAACGGTCGACAACGCCGTTCCGATCTGGACTGAAATCGGGTGCACGTGATTGTCCGTCAGCAGGATGACGGCGAGGATCGCGCCTGGCGTCGCGGTCGCTGGGATCGCCAACGGAAACACGGCGATATCGTGTTCAGGTTCGCCCTGCGACTGTCCGGCCGTCGTTCCGAAGATCATCTGCAGTCCGAAGAGAAAGAGGATCACGCCGCCGGCGACCTGCAGCGAAACGAGGCGGATTCCCATCGCGTTCAGAAGCACCTGTCCGATCAGCATCGCGCCGAGCAGAACCGCACCGGCGTAAACGATCGTTTTTGTCGCCGTCCGTCTCCGCTCGGCGTCCGTTTGGCTCGCGGTCAGTGCAGTGAACAGCGCGGTCGTCCCGATCGGATCTATCGTCGTGAACAGGATCAGCGCATCTTGGATGAGTTTTTCAAGCATCGTTATTTCGGTCCGAGAACATCGCGGAAAACGAGCGCAAGATCGCCGAGAGCCTTGGCTCCGTCGCCGAGGAAAGTCGATCCATGCATCGTCGCGAGAGCCTTCGGTTTGAGATCGGCGAGCCGTCCGAGCGTCGCTTCGGTGTACGGAGTGTACGGCAGATAATTCGCGAGCGGACTCGCTTCATAGTCTACGAGCGTCTGCCGGCAGCGATCGATGACGTCCGACTCGGTCGTCGGTTCGACGTCTCCGTTCTGATGAAACAGGTCCGAACAGAACAGCGTGCCCGTCGATTCCTCGAACATCAGTCCCGCTTCCCAGCAATGCGGAACATGCGGAGTCGCGAGAAAACGAAAGCTTTTGGATCCTGTCGTCAACACTTCGCCGTCGTTGAGCGGCCGCGCGGGACGCAAGGCGACGACATCATCGACGCTGACGAGTTTCCCGACGAGGCTGCAGACGGGCGTCGCTTCCGGCGCGATCGTCTGCCATTCGGTCAGCGATCCGCATTCGTCGGCCTCGAAATGGCTGAATCCGATCCACTTGATCGATTCCGGCGGAAGGATCTTCGCGACGGCCTCGCGGACGACCGGAAAAAGTCCCTTCATTCCGGTGTGGTAAAGAAGCGGTTCGTCGTCACGCACGACGAATTGGTTGAACTGGAGATTGAAATCGGAAAAGAACGTCGATATACGAAAGACGTCGGGGGCGATCTCGGTGATTTGCGTCATTGTTCCTCCTTGATTGGTTACAGTTGGACCCTGTCGGCAACGGCCGACCCGATCAGCGGATTATTGGGATGGTGGAATGATATGGCAGGCAGGTGGGATTGGCAAGGTAGACATCAAATGCGTGAAACCGTCTAATTCATCGTTGCGCGCACCATCGCCGCCTTGGAATCCTTGGCAAACTTCTTTTGAAGGTATCGGGTCAGAGGATACCCCAGCTTGGCAAGCAGATGATTCGGCGTCGAGAAGGCGAATAGATCGTACCAGACGCTGCCGTCGGTGCGGTCGATCTCGACCAAGAATCGCTCCTCGCCGCATTCTCCGTGCGAAGGCAACGTGCCGTACGCGAATCCGAACCGCGTGTGCCGATCGGTCGATTCCTTGACGGCATAAACGATGCGCGCCGCGTTCAGCGACCAAAAGCCGAAGTGACCGATCGCGACGGCGACAGTCGCGCCTTCTTCGATCGGCGGATTCGCAGGATTCACGAACATCCAGCCGGTATCGAACATTTTCCACGCGCGAAGTGCTTCAACGGCGCGATCGTATGCTGGAAGCCCGACGCCGAGTTTGATGCGGTTGTGATCGATGTTGTAACCCACGGGCGCGAATCCGGTTCGCGTCGATCCTACCTCTCTATAGGTGACAACCGCATCACTTTCGGATTCGAG
>JAKOSS010000268.1 GCA_029777145.1 Acidobacteriota bacterium
GCCGTTGCTTGATGAAAAACGCGGGGTTCAGAAGAAGTTCGAATTCGTCACGTCGAACCGCGTGATGCTCGTCTATGAACTGCCGCTCAACGAGATCGTGCTCGACTTTTACGATCGGCTGAAGTCCGTCTCAAAGGGCTATGCCTCGCTCGACTATCATTTTTCGGGCTACAAGGAGAGCGATCTGGTGAAACTCGACGTGCTCGTTTCGGGTGAACCGGTCGATGCGCTGTCGCTTGTGCTTCACCGGAAAACGGCCGATGCAAAGGGCAAGCTCGTGACCGCGAAGATGAAGGAACTGATCCCGCGGCAGTTGTTCGAAGTCCCGATCCAGGCGGCGATCGGCAGCAAGATCATCGCCCGCGAAACCGTCAAGGCAATGGGCAAGAACGTCACTGCCAAATGCTACGGCGGCGATATCTCGCGCAAACGCAAGCTCCTCGAAAAGCAGAAAGAAGGCAAGAAGCGGATGAAGAAGGTCGGCCGCGTCGAGATCCCGCAGGAAGCCTTTCTGGCGGTTCTCAAGGTCAGCGAATCATAGCATTTGGGATTTCGGAATTGGGATTTTGGATTTCGAGGCGTTTGGGTTTCGCTGGGACATTTGGGAATTCGGATTTCGGATACGGGATTGCGGAAGTTTGGAGTTCCGCCTTCAGTGGGCCCCAACCCCGTGCTGAATAAAAGCGAATCGACTTTACCGCCGAGGCGCGAAGACGCGAAGACCTACCGACAGACGTACCGCCGGCCTCCTTACAAGCTCTACGACTCTGCGATTCCGCGGTTGAAAAGGTGAACCCAGACGACTCATTGCATTTCGGACGCGACCAATCCAAAATCAAAAATCAAAAATCCAAAATCGCAAGATGTGCAGAAATATCAGACAACTACACAATTTCGAGCCGCCGGCGACGGAAGAAGAGATCCGCGCGGCGGCGCTTCAGTTCGTCCGCAAGATAAGCGGGTCGGTGAAACCGTCGGCCGCAAATCAAGGTGCTTTCGACGAAGCGGTCGACGAGATCACCGATTGTTCGCGACGGCTTCTGGCCGCGCTCGTGACGACGGCGCCGGCGAAGAACCGCGAGATCGAACGCGCTCGGGCGCAGGAACGTAATCGCCTCCGTTTCGGGCGTTGAATCCAACGATCGATCCTCCCTGAAAATTCCTTCCGGCCAACGCCGTCCGGCGTTGTCATTGCACAACGATGGGCAGATAATGGCCTTGGCTCCCCTCGGCCCGAACCGTTTGCCGTTGATCAGGTGACGTTCGGGCAATTCCTTCAGATCAAAGAACATAGGAGTCATTCGAATGCGCAAGATCTTATTTGCGGTGCTGCTTCTGGCCGTCTCGGCGACCATCGTCTCGGCCCAAAATTACAAACTGAAACAGGTGATGTCGATGAACGGCCAACGGTCGGAATCGACGGTTTACGTCCGTGGACAACGCAAGCGGACCGAGGGCGGCGGATTCATGGGAATCGGCGGCGACGTCGCCGACATCGAGCAGTGCGACCTCCGACGTAACATCAAAGTGAGCGACAAAAAGCGGAGCTACTTCATCGAACCGTTCGACGACGACAGTGACGCCACGCCGACGCCCGCCAGTCCGAAGACGCCGACGTCGAGACAAACAACGCCGACGACCAAAGGCGGAGTAGTGACGTTCGTCTCGAGCGTCGTCGATACCGGCGAACGCAAACAGATGTTCGGATTGACCGCGCGGCACATCAAGACGTCGCTCAAGAGCGAGGCGTCTCCTGATGCCTGCACGAAGGAAACGTTCAATGTCGAGACGGACGGTTGGTATGTCGATCTGCCGCAGTTCTCGTGCCCGCTGACGCAACGTCCGAGGGTTCCGCAGATGCCGTCGCCACGCAGCAACAGCGGCGGCTGTCGCGACCGGATACAGTATCGAACTTCAGGATCCGGAAGACTCGGATTTCCGCTGGCGGAAACGCGGACTTTGGGCAACGGCGGCAACTCGTTCACGCAAACGCTCGAGACGATCGAATTCTCGCGCGCCGCGCTTGATGAAGCATTATTCGATATACCGGCCGGATACACCGAAGCGGGCAACGTCAACGACCTCTACGGCCGGCCCGATTACTCGGCGATACTCGGCGGACGGAACCGCGATGCCGATCAGGATCGAAACCCACGGCGCAACGGCGATTCTTCGCAAAAACGCGCCGGCGTGATCCGCATCGGAGTGTACGTGCCGACGAACCGATCGACCGAAAGCGTTTCGGCGGTGAATCTTCAGTCGTTCCTGATCGAAAGGCTCACCGGCGGCAATATTGAGGCCGTCGCCGTCGGCGGCGAGTCGGACGCTCGTTCATCACAGTGCGACTACGTGCTGACAAGCGATATTTCGAAGCTCAAACAATCGGCCGCCAGCAAGTTTGGCGGGATACTCGGGAAGGTAACGAACACCGACACGTCAGGGAGCAGGAATTTCGACGTGCAGGTCGATTTCAGGCTTGTCTCGCTCGCCGACGGACGTACGGTGACGCAGAGCAAGGCGGCGAACAAGTCCGACGGCAGCGCCGACAAGGCGGCGGAATCCGTTTTGGCGATCGAGGCGCAGCAGGTCCTCAGCGCAGTTCAGCGGTAGAGCGTGTCAGAACCGGGAGCGGTAGCGACCGGCAAATCAAACCATGTTGCTCACGAATACAATTAAACAGAGTGGGTGAACGGGAGAAGGGGTGAGTGGGAGAGAGTGGTCGTCTCCCATTCGCCCTTTCTCCGTCTCTCCCGCTCTTGATTAGCCGGTCGCTACCGCTCTCGGTTCTGACCCCTACTGCTTGACGATTCTTCCTTCCAACTTCGGCGAGATCGTGGCGTCGGGCGCGTTGCGGATCGCCTTCTCGAATACATCCGAATCCTTCGGGGCAGTCGC
>JAKOSS010000269.1 GCA_029777145.1 Acidobacteriota bacterium
CACCGTCAGCCGCGAGAAAGACGGGCTTCTGCAGAATTTCGACCTTCAGACGCTTTCGTACACGCCGGTCGGCCAAAAGATCCACGATATGGACACGAACAATTTCGGGCCGCGCGTCGGATTTGCGTTCGATGTCTTCGGAAACCAGAAGACCGTGCTGCGCGGCGGATACGGGATCTTCTACAACCGCGAACTTCCGGCAAGCTTCGGATCGCCGCAGGCGAACTCGTTCCCGCAGGTTTCGACCGATCTTTTCGATTGGTTCTTCTGCGCGAACCCGTCGCCGACGTTCGCGTATCCGGTCGATCCGGCGGTGTTCGCCTGCGGACAGGCCGCGGCGTTCGTCATCGAGAAGAAACTCAAAACGGCGATGGCCCAGCACTGGTCGCTCAACGTCCAGCAGAATCTCGGGATTGGCACTCTTACGGTCGGTTACGTCGGCAACCACGTGACGCATCTCCTGACCGACGGCGTTGTCACCCCGCGAAACATCAACCGTTCCGACGCGATCACCGGCGCACGGCCGCTTACCGAGCGCTTCGGCGACATCTTCGTCGTCGGAGGCTACCCCCAATCCAACTACAACGCGATGCAGGTAACGTTCAAGCGGAACATCACATCCGGTTTCCGGTTCAACGCAAACTACACCTGGTCGCACGCGATCGACGACGTCGTCGGGTTCTTCAAGGACTATCAGAACGAGAACGACGCCCGTGCGGAGCGTGCGAGTTCCGATCAGGACGTTCGCCACAACTTCAGCTTCGACGCGGGTTACGACCTGCCGTTCAAGAAGTGGTTTGAAGACGGCCCGAACTGGCTCGTCAACGGCTGGCAGATCAACACGATCATCCAGGCGCGCAGCGGTCTTCCGGTGACGCCGACGCGGATCGGCGGGATCTTCGGCGGGTTTGCGTTCCGGCCGGACGTCGTCGCGGGAGTCAGCACGCGCTGCCCGAATTACTCGGTTCCGACTTGCCAGTACAACGCGGCGGCATTCTCGGATCCGGGCGCGGGCGTGTACGGCAACGCCGGACGCAACATCCTGCGCGGTCCGAAGTTCACGCAGGTCGACTTTTCGGTCTTCAAGAACACGAAGCTGAGTGAGACGATGTCGCTGCAGTTGCGCATGGAGATGTTCAACATGTTCAACTTCAAGAACTACGCCGATCCGTCGGGCGGCCTTACCTGTTCGGGTTCGGTCGGTGCCTGTTCGGGCTTCGGCGTCAGCAACTCGACCGTCGGAAATCAACTCGGAGGTTTGCTCGGGTTCGGCGGCCCGCGGCAGATCCAGTTGTCGGCGAGATTCAACTTCTAGGTTGGACTCGCAGATAGTTCGAGATCCCGAACGGATTTGGCCGGCAACGTCGTTTTCGTTCGGGATCTCGGATCGGTTATCGGTAGAAGGGAGGCGAGAGTGAATTTTGCAAAGGGAGTGATTCGAAGGCTGACATTGATCCTGATCGCCGTTTCCGCGGTCACGGCGGCGGCACAGACGAAACTCCCGGCGAGCGGGATCAAAACGATCTACGTCGTTCCGACCTCGCACTATGACTTCGGCTTCGTCGAGCCGCCCGATGCCGTCCGCGAACGCGCCGCGCGGCACATCGACGAAGTCATCCGCGTCGCCGAAGAGGATCCGCAGTTCCGTTGGACGATCGAAAGCGTCTGGCAGGTCAATGAATGGCTGAAACGTCAGCGCAAACCGACGTCGGTGCTGCCGACGGACAAGCCGCGGATCGCGCGGTTGATGGCGCTGATCAAATCCGGCCGCGTCATGCTTTCGACTTCGTGGGGCAGCATGCACACCGATTTCATGGGCGAGGAGGAATTGAACCGGCTCGTCTATGATTACGCCCGGCTCGAGAGATCGTACGGGATCAGATCCGAGACGGCACTGATGGACGACGTTCCCGGACACCCGACATCGATCCCCGGTGTTCTCGCGGGAAGCGGCACGAAATATCTCGTCACCGGCGCCAATCTTTTCATTCAGCAGGCGACGTCGCTTGCGCCCGGAAACGTCCCGTTCTACTGGCAGGGGCCGGACGGGAGCAAGGTCCTGACGTGGGTCTCGCAGAGCCCGCGCGGCGGCTACACGGAAGGGATGACGGACTTTTATCTCGACCCGTTCTCGCTCGATCCGTACACCGACAAGACGCCGTTCGACATGTTCAATCCCGACCAGGCGGGGAAGAGGACGCCGCTCGAGATCATGGAGATCGGGATCACCGAACTCCTCAACCGCTACGGCAAGGCCGGTTACAAATACGATGCCGTGATGGCGATGTACGCGCACGACTTTGTCGAGCCGACCAACGTCCAAAACCTCGAAAAGGCGGCGGCGATGTGGAACGCCGCGCACCCGGAAATCCAGCTGAAGATCGCGACGCCGGTCGAGTTCTTCAAATACATCGAAGGCAAGTACGCAGATCAATTGCCGACGGCGCGCGGCGAGTGGTCGGGACTCTGGTCCGAGTCGAAAACGCAGTCGCCGCGGATATCGGCGATGGCGCGTTACGCGCACGATCATACGCCGGCGGCCGAAACGCTCTGGAGCGCGATCGCCATGACGCGCCGGATCCCGTTTCCGGTCGGCAACTTTTCGGGACTCTACGAATCGCAGTTCACCTACGACGAACACAGCGGCGCGGGCAACAACGGCTGGATCCAGCTCAACAGCCGCGACGGGCTCGACGAGCAGAACCGCCAATATGTGCGGATGATGAGCGGCGCCGCCGACGAGGCCGATTTCCTGTTGAAGCAGGGTATTTCGACCGCGACTCAGGCATCGCGTTTCGACGCCTCGAAGTCGGTGACGGACGCGAATGTCAGAAATCTCGTCGCGTACAACGGGCTCTCGTGGGAACGCGACGACGTCGTCCGTTTCGACGCGCCCGAAGGATCCCAGGTCGTGCAGATCGCGGACTCCGCGACCGGGAACCGCGTCGATTTCGACGTTGACGGGAACGGACAGGTTTGTTTCGTCGCGCGGGGCGTCCCGCCTTTCGGGTACCGTGCGTACGCGATCAGAACGTCGCCGGGCAAAGCGCCGGGTACGCTCAAACAGGTTGCCGGCCAAACGTCGGTCGAATTCGGAAACTTCCGCGTCAGATTGCGGCCCGACGGCAATATTCTCGGGATCACTGATCTCAAACGCGGCCGCGAACTGGTCAACGGGAAGGGCGAGATGGAGTTCAACGAACTGCTGCGCGTCGAGGGGACCGACGCGTCCCGGATCGATTATCCGGTCGAGCCGAAGATCGCGGTTCGCCGCGGGCGCCAGATGACCGAAATCCGCGTCGAACGCGAGCGCTCGGCGTTTCCGCTGACTGTCATCTCGATCTTCGCCGGACTCGATCACGTCGAGATCCGGAACGAACTTGATCCTGAACGGATGCCGTTCGTCGGTGGCAGCAACAACTGGCACGATTCGTACTATTTCGCGTTTCCGTTCGACATTCCGAAGGACGGTCTGAAGATCAAGCGCGGCGGCCAGAAGTGGTTCGATACCCTGCCTGACGACTATCTGCCGGGCGCGCGGACCGACGCGGTCACGACCCAACATCTGCTCGGGCTGACGAACGGAAAGACCAGCGCGCTCATCGCCCATCGCGAGTCATTTCATTGGGTTTACACGAGTTACGTTGATACGAAAATTCGTCCGAAGGATGAGCCGAAAGGATTTCCGGCGATGTTCACGGGCAAATTCCCCTTGCCTGAAGCGACCGTTTACGCGCGTGCCGTGCGCCGGAGCAATCAGGCCGACACGCGCGATGCCGGCGTCGTGAACATGCGTTCCGTCGAACCGGGACTCGCCGGTCGTTACGTTTTCAACTACGCGGTCGCCGCCGACGGAGCGTTCGACGACGTCCGCGCGTGGACGCTCGGCGCCGACTTCAACGTTCCGCTCCTCGCGCAGTTCGTCGAGCGAGTGCCGGCCGCGACCGAGTCGTACTTCAGCGTCGATCAGCCGAACGTCCAAATCGTCACCGTCAAATCGATTTCCGACGACGTCGTTCGCGGCGAGGTCAGCGCGACGCCGCTCGATCCGCAGTTGACCAAGTCGTTCGTGATCCGGCTCCAGGAATTCGCCGGCCGCGCCACGACCGTCCGGCTGCGATTTCCGGCCAGGATAAGATCCGCGAGCGTCGTGAATCTGACCGAGCGCGACGTCATCGAGAAACTGCCGGCGTCGGAACCGTTGACGGTCGCGGTCCGGCCGTTCGAGACGAAGACCATCCGTTTCGAGATCGAGTAATTTCGGGAAGATTATGAGTGAAATAAAACGAAGAGATTTTTTGAAGTCGGCGGCGACCGGGATCGTTGCCGGCAGCGTACTCAGGTTCGGGGCAAACGGGATGCCTGTCGCGGTTGCGTCGGACGGAAAGAACGACGCGCCGCTCCCGGACATTCCGACGGTCGATTCGATGCGTTCGATCGTCATGACGCACCGGTTCGGCGATCTTTTCAACCCGCCCGGGCTGACAAATCACTGGGGATGCGCGCAGGCGGCGGTCGATGTCGTTGCCGTCCGCAGCATTGCGTTTCCGCCGTTCGCGCAGGGCGAGATGAACGTCGCGCCGCTCGGCGCCGGCGGCGAACTGCTGACCGGCGTGCTCTACGTCGACGAGGAATATTTTGCGGCGACAAAAACGCCGATCGAGTTCGTCTGGCAGCCGGACCGCGTCGAGCGGAAAGCCGTTTACAAAGGGCTCGAGATCAGTTCGACGACGATCGTGCCGTCCGAGACAATGGCCGTCGCGGTCAAGTTCACCGTCCGGAACGTTTCCGGAAAGCGCCGTCCGACCGAGATCAAGCTTGCCATCAACGGCGGCGCGACGAAATCCGTCAAACCGTGGAACGCCGCGTATTCGCCCGGCGAATACGACAACGAGCGTTCGCTCGACAGAAGCCGGAACGCCGTCATGTGCCGCTCGAAATATACCGAAGCATTCGTGCTGCAGGGAGCGTCGCCGGCGCCGTCGGAACTTCTTCCGTCGTGGATCGTTTACCGGTTCGATCTCGCGCCGAACGAGTCGCGCTCGATCACCTTCGTCAATTCGCTCGGCGAATCGCAGGCGTTCGTCGAGAAGCACTTCGACGCGATCATCAATGATTTCGACAAGGTCCTGAAGCGGACGACCGACGAATGGAACGCGGAACTCAGGGACGCGTTCACGCCGGGAAACGGCCGGTTCTCGGGTTATGTGCCGACGCTCGTGACGTCCGACGATTCGGTCAAGCGGCTTTATCATTCGGCGGTGATGAGCGCCCTCTATTTCCGCCGCACGACGCCGCATTCGGTTTACGGTACGACCTACGTCACGCTCATGCCGCGGTATTGGGAAACGACGACGTTCCTCTGGGACATCTCGCTCAGCGCGATGCTGCTCGCGATGCTCGATCCGGCGATCCTGCGCCGCATGATGGAAACCTGGATGACGCTCGACGTGTACAAGCACTTCGGGACGGAATTCCTGACCGGCGCCGGCGTCGGGCCGTGGTATTCGGTCAACGATTACGCGATGAGCCGCATGGCGAAGGAATACCTGCGCTGGACGGGCGACCGGGCGTGGCTCGACAAGGACGTCAACGGGAAAAAGGTGTTCGATTACCTGATCTCGTACGCGGAAAACTGGCGTAAGCTCGACACGAACAAGCACGGACTTGCCGATTATGGCGGGGTGACGAACCTGCTCGAGGCCGTTTCGAGCTATGTCCATGAGGTTGCCGGACTGAATGCCGCGAACGTTTACAATCTGCGATTCGCCGCCGAACTGCTCGATCACAAGGGCGACAAGACGCGCGCCGCCGCGATGCGAAAGGAGGCTGAAGATCTCGGCAAACGGGTGCTCGGACTTTATGTCGACGGCAAAGGGATCTGGCGGTGCCGGCTGCCCGACGGGAGTTACAACGAGGTCCATCACTGCTACGATTTCGGTACGACCCTGATGAACATCGGCGACCTGATGCCGGCGAAACAGAAGAAGGAAATGGTCGGATTTTTCCAGCGCGAACTGCAGACGCCGACGTGGATGCGCGCGCTCTCGACGAAGGACCTCGACGTCACATTCAGCATCCGGCCGGATCATCAGTGGACCGGCGCGTATTGTTCGTGGGCGGCGCTCGCGCTCAGCGGCCTCTACGTCGCCGGCGAAACGGACGTCGCGCTCAACTGGATCAAGGGACTGGCGAAATCGGCGCGCCAGGGGCCGATCGCGCAGGCGCATTTTACGGAGGCGTTCGTCGCTCCCGAATCGAACGGCGGCGCGATCAAAGCGCCGTCGGACCAGCCGTACATCAACGACTGGGCGTGCGTTTCGGGCTGCAATTATCTTGAGCCGATCGTCGATTCGATCTTCGGCATCGACGCCGGATTGTTCGGCACGATCAGTGCGAAACCGCAGTTCGGCAAGTTCGATCCGAATGCGCGGCTTCGAAACATCAACTACCAGGGCAAGCTGTTTTCGGCAACGAAGGACGGCGTCCGGGCGCAATAGACGGAGGAACAAAATGAGAATCGTGAAGTTTTTGATCGCGGCCGCGCTGCTGGCGATGGCGGCGTCGAATCTTTATGCGCAGGCGACCGGCGAATCGCTTCTGAAGATCGGCGACCGGTACTGGATGCAGCCGGACATCGTCTATGCCGCGGCGAACAATACGCCGCTCAAACTCGACGTCTGGTACCCGCGCGACAATCCGAATCCGACCCCGACGCTCGTTTACATCCATGGCGGAGGCTGGATCTTCGGATCGAAGGAAGGCGCGGTGTTTCAGCTTTTGCCGTATCTCGAGAAGGGTTGGCGGGTCGTCAACGTTGAGTATCGCATGGCGAGCAACTCCCTCGCCCCGGCCGCCGTCGAGGACACCCGCTGCGCGCTCCGCTGGGTTTTCCGCAACGCCAAGCAGTACAATTTCGACACGACGAAGATCGTCCTGACCGGACATTCGGCAGGCGGACATCTTTCGCTGATCACGGGAATGCTCCCGAAGGGGAATCCGCTGGACAACCGGTGTTACGGAGATGAGGATTTGCGAGTCGCGGCGATCGTCAACTGGTTCGGGATCAGCGATGTCAACGATCTGATCCAGGGTCCGAACCTGAAGAATTACGCGGTGATGTGGATGGGCGCGATGCCCGATGCGGACCGGATCGCGCGCGAGGTTTCGCCGCTGACCTATGTCCGCGCGGGGCTCCCGCCGATCATGACGATCCACGGCGACAAGGACGACGTCGTCCCGTACACGCAGGCGACGCGGCTGCAAGAGGCGCTCGACAAGGTCAAGAGCCCGAATCGTCTGTACACCGTCAAAGGCGGCGGCCATGGGCAGTTCGAACAGAAGGACTACGTCGGCGCGTTCGCCGAGATCTGGGACTTTCTGAAGGAAAACAAGATCACTCAATGAAGATCACCGACATCAGGGCAACAACGGTCACGGTTCCGCTCGAGGCGCCTCTGCGGCACGCCGCCGGATGCCATTGGGGACGGTTCGTGCGGACGATCGTCGAGGTAGAGACGGACGAAGGTCTGATCGGACTCGGCGAAATGGGCGGCGGCGGCGAGTCGTCCGAGTCTGCGTTCCGGGCGATGAAGAACTATCTCGTCGGACACGATCCGGCAAGACTTGAGGAAATGCGGTTCAAGATCGCCAATCCGACCGCGTCGCTCTACAACAACCGCACGCAGATCCTCGCCGCGCTCGAGTTTGCCTGTCTCGATATCCTCGGCCAGAAATGGAACGTTCCGGTTTGCGACATTCTTGGCGGCCGGCTTCAGGACGAGGTTCCGTTCGCTTCGTATCTCTTCTTCCGTTACGCGAATCCGAGGACCGGCGACGGCGAGGTGCGGACGATCGATCAACTCGTCGATCACGCCCGCAAGCTCAAGCAAACGCACGGATTCACGTCGCACAAGCTGAAGGGCGGAGTGTTCCGTCCGGAGTACGAGCTTGAATGCTACCAGGCACTCGCGGATGAGATCGGGAGCGGACCGATGGCCGGCGATTCGTTCCGCTTCGATCCGAACGCGTCGTGGTCGGTCGAACAGGCGATCTGGTTCGGACAGCAGATTGAGGACGTCCGAAACGATTACTTCGAGGATCCGTGTTTCGGGCTCCACGCAATGCGCCGGACGCGTGAGAAAGTGCGCATGCCGCTGGCGACGAACACCGTCGTCGTCAATTTCGAACAGCTCGCGGCGAACGTTCTCGATAC
>JAKOSS010000270.1 GCA_029777145.1 Acidobacteriota bacterium
GGCAAGACCGACATCGCCGTCTGGCGCGAGTCGGAGGGCAATTTCTATATTCTGAACAGCGCGGACAATACCGTCACGGTGGATAATTTCGGGCTCGCGGGCGATGTCCTGACGGTCGGCGATTACGACGGCGACGGCAAGGCGGATCCGGCGGTCTATCGCGACGGCTCGCAAAGCTACTTCTTCTATCGCGGAAGCCAGAACAATCCGAACCGAAACATCACGTATATCCCTTGGGGAAAAACCGGTGACCAAGCGATGCCCGGCGACTTCGACGGCGACGGACGGCTCGATGAAGCGGTCTTTCGTCCTTCGAACGGAGTCTGGTACATTTTGCAGTCGTCAACCGGGACGGTCCGATATGATTATTGGGGTCTTGCCACCGACAAATTCGTTCCGGCGGATTACGACGGAGATTCGAAGACCGATCTTGCCGTATTCAGAAACGGCATGTGGTACATCAAGCAATCGACGAACGGCCAGCCGCGTTACGAACAATTCGGCCTGGCGACCGACATCCCGGTACCGGCGGATTACGACGGCGACGGTCACGCGGACGTCGCAGTTTACCGCAACGGCGTCTGGTATTTGCTGAGAAGTCAGAGCGGGTACACGCAGACCCAGTTTGGATTGAGCAGCGATCGCCCCGTGCCGAACGCGTATCTTCATTGATCGGACACGAGCGCAAAATGAGTGCGGGTGAGATTCGTACCGGGCACGGTTTGCGCTCGTGCGTAGTCTGAGATTTTTCGACGAATTTGCGATCGATCAATCCAGCGGATCGCGCAGTCCAAAGCGCGAGCATTCGGATTCGAAGACGCTCCAGTCGCCGTCGCTGCGCAAAGCGGCAAGTGCGCGCGTTCGCGAGAGGTTCCATGTCCGGAAGTCGCGATCATTGGTCAGGATGCAGTAATGCCGCTTCAAACGATACCGCACTTCATTTCGTACGAAGTCGCCCGATTCAGGTTCGGCCGACAAACCCGGAAACGATTCAAGCATCGCAGGAACCGCATCGGTGCTCAGCCCGGCATTGTAGCTGCTGTCAAAAGGCCGACCGGCATTCATCAATCGGACATTCGTTCGGGCGATGAAATCGTCGGGGTTAACAATGTGCAGCAACCCAAGTACGAACAGAGCTGACCACAGGACGCCCCAGGCGAACTTGTTCCTCGCGTTTCGAATGACGCTGATCGCAAACCAAACGAAGACGATCGCGAGCCACGTCATGAGGACCATCGGATAGAATCGTCCGGTGCTGAGGCCGTAACCCGAACTGCCGGTGAGGATCAGCATCCTTTGCATCGCGGATGCCATGATCACGAACAGCAGTACGATCAGGACCCCGGCCATTATCCGGTAGAGATTTTTCGCGGGCCGCGATTCCCGGAGAAGCCAGTGCGAGAGCATCAGCGTCGGCAGAACGAGGATCGAAACCACGAACAACTCGCCGAATCCGCGACGCGCGTATTCGGAAAGCTTAAGATCTTCGGTGCGCTGAACGAGCTCGAATCCGCCGAACAGATAAGGCAGCTGAACCAGTACGAACGACGCGAAAAGCAAATTGATCAGACCCAACGACACACCGATCTCAACGGGCCCGAGCGTCAGGCTCAACGGAAGCACGTCGCTGCTCGGTTCGCGCCAGTTCCACCGTTTTGTCGGCTCAGGCTGCGATATCGGTGCGGTATTTTCCGAAATTTCCTGAACTTCGGTCTCCGGCACGACCGAAACCGGCGGCGGATCGACAAACGACGGCTTCACGCCATCGGCCGTGATTTCGGTGATCGAAGCCCGCATGTAGCCGGTCGAGAACCACGCGAAGAGCCCGATTACGAACGCGTGCCGGAAGATGATCGCCGGATCGATGTTAAGCGTCCGCTGGACGATCCCTTCGTAATTTGCGTCCGCCGCGACGAACAACGCGCCGAAGATCAGGATCAGCGGAGCGGCGATCGCCATTCCGCGAAGCACCGAGAACGTATGGCGTCTCCATCCGCTGGCGGAGACGTTCGACCATTCGATGTCGTTGAATATCAGTACAAACGGCGCGAAGAAAACGTTCAGCGCCGACCAGAACAACGAAAGTACGTAATGGAACAGACCTGCGGCCTCGACCTTCAATCGAAGCGCCGGCAGAAGCAGGACGGCGAGGATGACGATCACCGACACCACGCTCAGTACCTTCAGCTGATCAGAATCACGCCACGAAAAGAAGACGCCGATGATCGCCATCGCGGCGATCAAGGCCGCTGTGTGAGA
>JAKOSS010000271.1 GCA_029777145.1 Acidobacteriota bacterium
AGCATTTCTGGGCTTTTCCGACCCCAAGAACGACCGTCCGAACACCTACGCGAAATCCCGTCAGTTGAGGATTGCAAATGATCACGAATACTCCTGTCAGCGACAAAGAAGCACGCCGGATCCAGCGCCTTGCGCTTGCGCTTCCCGTGCGCGTCGAGGGCAAGATCGACCGCTCGGTCGCCTGGAACGAGATCACGCGTCTGCGTGACGTTTCCGCGTTCGGCGCCGGCTTTCACCTCAACCGTCCGGTAAAACGCGGGCGGCTCATCGCCCTCACTCTGCCGATGCCGAGACAGTTACGCTGCTATGATCACATGGAGCCGCAGTACAAGATCTGGGGCCTTGTCAGACGCTGCATCACGGTCAGCAACGCGAATTCGCCGGAACAATATGCGATCGGCATCGCGTTCGTCGGCAAGAACCCGCCAAACGGATACCTTGAAGATCCCGCGAGACTTTACGACATTATCGATCGTGAGAACGAAGGATTCTGGCAGATCGCCGAAGCGCCCGACCATCCGGACGAGCGCGACTTGCCGCGTGAGCTCCGGCGGCACTCACGATATCCGATCCCGATAAATTTTCTCCTTGAGACGCTTGACGAAGAAGGGAACGTGACCGGTGCCGAGATGACGGTCACCGAAAATATTTCGCTCGGCGGAGCGGCCGTTTTCACGTCGCTGACCGCGGACTCTGGCACCTTTTTGCGGGTCACCAGCGAGCAATACAAGACGACGATCATTTCGGTCGTGCGCGGCAAGCGCCTCGGCCCTGACGGGATTCCGCGGCTGCACATCGAATTCATCGATCACTTTTTCCCGCTTGAAGGAATCGAATAAGACCCGGTCGGGTCCGTTCCCGTCAATTTAGCTGTCCCCCGACAATCCGTTACTGACTATCCCCAAGAAGTCGAATGCTGCTTAGTGGAGGCCACCTGCGATGAAGACAGGCCAAACACGTCGGGCAAAACGACTCCCACTTCGGATCCCGATAAAGGTCGAATCGAAAGACCGGAACGACACTATCTTGGTTGATATGACGCGCCTGGACAGCGTTTCGCAATACGGCGCCGGCTTTGTGCTGGCGCGCGCATTCAGCGTTGGGACCCTCGTCAAACTGACGATCCCGATGCCGTTCAAGCTGCGGGCGTACGACCATCTCGAAACTCAATACCGCATTTGGGGAATCGTCCGCTACTGTACGTGCGGGGCATCAGGAAATCAGATCGGCGTCGCGTTCATCGGAAAGGATCCGCCGCGCAGCTACCTCGACGATCCCGGTACGCGGTATCAGATCGAAGGTGTCGGGCCGGACGATCTTTGGCGTGTCACGAAGTCATACGACGCCGATATTCCGGTGCCGCCGCCGCGGTATTCGATCCCGATCGACGTCAGCCTCGCAGTTTTCAACGAAGAAGGCTCAATTATCGCGCACGAACGGACCGTCACCGAGAACATCAGTTCGGGCGGCGCCGCCGTCTTCTCGAGCCTGCCGCTGAAGATCGGCGACCGGATCCGAGTTTTCAGCCAACACGCGAACATCGCGCTCGACGCCGAAGTCCGAAATGTCCGGACGGGCACCGACGGACTGCCCCGCGCGCACCTGAGATTTGTCGATACGGCATTTCCGCTGGAAGGAATCGAGCAAATTCTATAGGAACCGCATGGCGTTGCAAAAAATATCTCAACCTCCCGGATCTTCCCTTTCGGGATTTCCGAAAATAGCCGCCGAACCAATTTGCAATGAAGATTTTCTCACGTCCCGGAGCATCTGTTCCGAACGCCGAACGACGTGCCGCGCCGCGAACACCGGCACGGTTGCTGACGGTCGTCGTGTCGCAGACGTTCGACGGAAAAAAGTCGCGCGAAGTCGCCAATACGGTGACAATCTCTCCGCTCGGACTGGCTTTCGTAATCAAACGAACGTTTGAAGTCGGACAGTTGATACATTTGTCGCTGCCGCTTCCGTCGGCGATGAGAAAGTTCGGCAGCGGTGAAGGCGATTACGACATCTGGGCAGTCGTCAGATATTGCAACCGGATCATGATCGGCACAACGACGGCGCATCAGATCGGCGTGGCGTTCGTGGGACAACGACCGCCACGGAGTTACGAGGATAACCCGTACGCTCTTTTCAGGGTCAACGGCCGCGACGCCTCGGATCTTTGGACCGTGGCCGAATCGGGAGCAACGATCGACCGGCGATCCGATGTCCGACATCCGATCCCGATTGAACTGTCGATTTCGGTCGCCGGCGCCGATGGAACGGAAAACGCCGAACACACCGTAACGGAGAATATCAGCCGTTCCGGCGCCGTTGTTTATTCGAGTCTCGGACTGCAGGACGGCGACATTGTAAAGATCGAATCACACCAATATAATGTCGTTCTTCAGGCGGCCGTCGTTTGCGTACGAACCGGAAGCGACGGCATCGGACGATGCCATCTTGCATTCATCGATGGACCGTTTCCGCTTGGTGAAACCGACTAGAACCGATCCGTGTGAGAAAGAACGAACGCCCCATCTGGTACACGCCGCCGCGGATCATGGACGGCGTCAGGCTGTTTGTGCGAACCGCGAGCCGCGTTCTCTGGCGGATCAGGTATCGCGGACTCGATAATGTCCGGAATCTTCCAGACGGCGCATTGCTGATCGTCTCCAATCATCAGACATACATGGATCCGTTCTGGATCTGCTCTCCGCTCAAACGCAAATTCCGATTCATGGCGTGGGACAAGGCATTCGACTGGCCGGGGATCGGCCATGTCATCAAATTTCTCGGCTCGTTTCCGGTGAACACTGCCACCGGCCGCACAAAGACCGCACTTCGCGAATCGCTCGCGGCGCTGCGCGACGGCGCGACGCTAATGGTTTTTCCGGAAGGTGTGCGCGAATTTTCCGACGGCAAGATGCTCGAATTCAAAACCGGTGCCGCGCGGATCGCGGTCGCCGCCGGTGTGCCAGTATTGCCGGTCACCGTACGCGGCGCGAACCGAATCTGGCCGCAGGATTACAAATTCCCGCGCTTTCGGCAGGTCGAAGTCGTTTTCCATCCGGTCATGAAAATCGAAAAACCCGCGGACGGCGAAGTCTCGCGGGAATTTCTCGAGATCGAAACCGAACGTATTGCATCGATCATCCGCGCGGCGCTTTAGACCGACTCAACCCGCTGTTCTCAACGATCGCTTCAAGTCTTGCCGAGAGGTCGACCAAGCCGCGGATGGCGCGGAATTCGCCGATCAAACAAGGGCAATAGCCGCGTTCGTCGGCAACCGACATCCGATCGCCGGTGCTTATCTTCCTATTGCGTTATCGGGGTTCAGTTGTCGTCGGGATCAGGCTGTGTGTTCGATTCCTTCATCCGACGTTCCATCTCGAGCGCACGCCGCAATTTGCGTCGCTGATCCGGCGTCATTTTCCGCCAGACGTCCGGAGGAATTTCCCGCGGATTTGCTCGGGGATCCCGCGACGGCAGGCCTGAATTCGAATTCGGACGCGTACGCGGATCGACGATCGTGACGCGCGGATCGTTACGCGGATTGGGAATTTCGGGAATCGGCGGAGTTTCGGTCCGGACATCGCTCTGCGGATTCGGGGTCTTTTCGGCGAGGGTCTTTGTCTCAGACTTCGTCGTTTCCGACTTTGAAGCTCCCGGAGTCGGCGACGAATCGGCAATCGGCTGCTCGGCCGTGTTCAAGTTCGAAGCAACTTCCGACGAGTTGACGTTCGAATCAGGCGACGAAACCGTATCGACGTTACCCGCCGTCGGAGTATTCATCAAGCTGTTCGGGGCTGGAACAGGCGCGGGCGCTAGGTAGAAATACGCAAGCGTCCCGCCGCCGACCAAAACCAGCAGCAATCCCGCGACACCGACCGCCATTCCGCGCCTTTTTGGCGACGCGGCCGCTACAGCGGACGCCGAAGAGTCCCGGAATGAACCCGTCGCCGCGTCCGACCGCAACCGCGTGACCTTCGAGAGCTCATCGGAATACGTCTCCGTCTTGATCTCAGACTGCTTGGCCGGAACATCGAGTTCGGATTTGAGTTCGGTCTTCTGCGTATGCAGGTTGCGGCCGACCGCGGTATCGGTCCGCTCGACG
>JAKOSS010000272.1 GCA_029777145.1 Acidobacteriota bacterium
ACGGCCTCGCTTTTGACAAGTCCTTTCGTCGACGGCGACCAGGCTTTCGGATACGCGATCAGCGGGATCAGCTGCGGCGATTCGACCTCCGCCGTAAAACGCTCAAGCGACCAGCCGCGTCCGAACGGACCCCACGCTTCGAGGCGGCCGTTCATGCCCCATTTGGTCATCGTCTCGAGCGTCCAATCGTTCGCCCGTTTCATGTTCGGCGAGCCGGTCAGGCGTCCGCCGATGACGTCGGTCATGTACGACAAAGTCTGCATGACCTGCGAATTCTTCCCGAGTCCTTCCTCGCGAATCTTGTCGATGGCTTCTTTCGGAGCGGTGTATACCGCCTGCGACGTGCCCTGGGCGAACGCGCTGCCCGAGGCGATGAAAGATAAAAGCAATATGGCGCTCAGGAATCTGCGCCCTGATCTCAATCTGACTGTTGGTCTCATTACTCTCCTTAAATGATTACGTTGTTGTTCTGACGCCCTGAAACTACCCAAAAATTTGCGTCTCGCAGGTTTTGAGACTAGAACGTGAAATCGGCCGGAATTGTTTCGCTCCGGAGACGATACTTGGAATGTCTCATCTGATTTTTTGACTTTCATCGTTCCAGATTCCAAAATCAGGAAACCGATGTTGCTCAAAGACTCATATGGCCGTGAAATTCGCGATCTGCGCATCAGCCTGACCGATCGCTGCAATTTCCGCTGTTTTTACTGTCTGCCGAGTTCGAAGCCGACGCTCAATCAAAAAGCGAGTATTCTGACGTTCGAGGAGATCGAGGAACTGTGTTCGATATTCGTCGAACTCGGCATCGACAAGATCCGTCTGACGGGCGGCGAACCGCTCCTCCGGAAGAACATCACGACGCTCGTTCGGATGCTCGCAGGATTGCGGACGTCGGAGAACCGACTCGACATCGCGCTCACGACCAACGGCTATCTGTTTCCCGAGATGGCGTCCGAACTTCGCGCCGCCGGACTCGATCGCGTGACGATCTCGCTCGACAGTCTGCGTCGCGAACGGTTCAAGGACATCACCGAAGTTGACGCGCTCGACAAGGTTTACGAATCGATCGAGGCGGCGAAACGCGTCGGTCTTGATCCGGTAAAGATCAACGCCGTCGTTGTGCGAGGCTGGAACGAGGACGAACTCGCCGATTTTGCGAGATTCGCCCGTGAACACGACGTCAAGATGCGGCTGATCGAGTTCATGCCGCTCGATTCGGACGATAGTTGGCGACGCGAACTCGTTGTTTCAGGGCGCGAAATGTTCAAAGCGATCGATGGCGAGTTTCCGCTCGAACTGGTCGAAACGTCGCGTGGCAGCGGTACGTCGTGGAGATATCGATTCCGCGACGGTGCACCCGGCGAGATCGGGATCATCGCTCCCGTCACGGAGATGTTCTGCGGCCAGTGTTCGCGTATCAGGCTGACGGCCGACGGACAGCTCAGGACGTGCCTCTTTTCGCGCGTCGAGCACGACCTGCGCGAGGCGAAACGCGACGGCGCGGCGCGTACCGAATTGATCGAGATCATCCGCGCGGCCGTCAACAAAAAGGAGCCGCGGCACTATATCAACGACCCTGAATTTGAACCGGCGTCGCGTTCGATGAGCTTTATCGGCGGATAACTTCTTCCCGATGCAGATCGATTTTCTCAATCCGCGCAGCATCATCTGCCTGATCGCGATACTTCAGGGTCTGGTCTTTTCGATCTTGCTGATCGTGAGGTTTCGGCGGACCGGGCAACGCGCCGATCTCTGCCTCGCGGCGCTTCTCTTCACGCTCTGCCTGAGCCTCGTGACGCCGATGATCGGCTTCGCGAACGTTTACGATCTCAATCAATGGCTGACATACTTTCCGTTCGCGATCGCCTACAGTTACGGCGTTCTCGTCTGGTTCTACACGATCTTCCTGACGGATTCCGGCCGTCGGTTTGCGCGCCGCGATCTGGTCTATTTCGTTCCGGCGGCGATCTATCTCGCGGGCAGATTCTTTCTTTTCGCACACGGTCTGGAGTGGAAAGAATGGTTTAGCGACAATTACGAACGGTCGTTCTCGACGGTCGTTTACGTGACCGAACTCGTCTGGAATCTCACTTTCTTGACGTTTGCGATCCGCCATTACCGGCATTATCGAGTCTGGCTCGACGAGAACTATTCGGACACCGAACGGATCAAGTTCGACTGGCTTCGGGTCTTTCTTTATGTTTCGGCCGCCGTGATCGTCACCGGCGCGGTCTTTGATTTCGTCGACAGCTTCGTCACCAGCCTTTCGTACATCCAGTATTTCTACTTCCAGATCGGGCTTGCGCTGCTGACCTATTGTCTCGCCGTCGCCGGCTATCTTCGGACCGAAACGATCGAGTTGACGTTCTCGGAACCGGCGATCGAACGCCGGACGCCACTGGCGGAAGCCGATTCCGAGCGGCTCAAAGCGAGGCTGTCGGAATACGTCGAACGCGAACGTCCATATCTCGATCCGCAACTCACGCTCAACGATCTCGCCCGCGGTCTCGGCGTCAACCCGTCCGCGCTTTCCTACACGATAAACAGCGGATTCGGAGTCAACTTCAATGATTTCATCAATCGATTTCGCGTCGATGAGGTCAAAAGAAGACTTGCCGATCCCGGCGGCGAAACGCTGCTCGAGATCGCTTTGATGAGCGGTTTCAACTCAAAGGCGACCTTCAACCGCGCGTTCAGGAAATTCACGGGCACCTCACCGACCGACTTCGTTTCATCAG
>JAKOSS010000273.1 GCA_029777145.1 Acidobacteriota bacterium
GCGAATGTCGGGCGATTCCCGTTGGCGGCGAACTTAATTACCGCAAATCGAGCGACGAGGTACGCGGCGAACAACGACACCAGCGAAAGGGTAACGATCCGCGTCGTGCTCCAACTGAGATCGTAGGCGATGACGAACAGCGCTGCCAGCCAGGCGGCTCCCGCCATCGCCCAAAAGAGCGAATGTCGTTCCTGGGGCGAGATTCCGACAATACAGCGGGTGAGATCGGCGGCACGCTCGTCGAGCCTCTTCTTCGTTGCGTCGGTCAGTGAGTCGTAAGGGACCGTCAGCATATTTCGTTATGAATTGTCCAAAGCCTCGACTCCCGGGAGTACGTCACCGGCGAGGAATTCAAGCGTCGCGCCGCCGCCGGTCGAAATGTGCGAAATATGACCGGCGAGACCGGATTGGTTCACGGCCGCGACCGAGTCACCGCCGCCGACGATCGAGACCGCGCCGTTGTCGGTCGCGTCGGCAACAGCCTTGGCGATCGCCAGAGTGCCCTCGTCGAACGGCTTCTCTTCGAACATGCCCATCGGACCGTTCCAAATGATGGTCTTCGCGTCCTGCAGCGCGTCGGAAAAAATCGCCACCGTTTCAGCTCCGATGTCGAGCCCGACGAGGCCCGAATTCGTAAAATCGATCGGGATCGTCTTTCGCGAATTCAGCGGATCGTAGCTGTCGACGACCTGATGATCCGTCGGCAACATCAGCTTGACGCCCGATTCGGCGGCGAGCTTTTCGATCTCGAGCGCCGTCGGCATCATCTCGTCTTCGACGAGCGACTTTCCAACCGTGTAGCCCTTTGCCTTGAAGAACGTGTACGCCATCGCGCCGCCGATGAGAAGACGGTCCACCTTGCGTTCGATAAGCGATTTGATGACCGGGATCTTGTCCGAAACCTTCGCGCCGCCGAGGATCGCGACGAACGGCCGGTCGGGATCGTGCAGCGCCTTGCCGAGGAATTCGAGTTCCTTTGACATGAGAAATCCGGCGACGCAGTCGTCGACGAACTTCGTGATCCCGGCGGTCGACGCATGAGCCCGGTGCGCCGTCCCGAAGGCGTCGTTGACATACACGTCGCACAGCTCGCCGAGTTGGCGCGCAAAATCTTCATCGTTCTTCTCTTCGCCGGCATGATAACGTACGTTCTCAAGCAAAAGCACCTGGCCCGGTTCGAGCGCGCTGGCCATTGCCTTGACCTCGTCGCCGACGCAATCCGGAGCAAACTTGACGTGATCCTCACCTGAACCCGGAAGATCACGAAGATATTCGTATACGGGCCGCAGCGAGTACTTGGCCGCGTCGTACGGCATTCCTTTTTCCTCGGCCTTCTTGCGGTCCTTGATCGGCCGTCCGAGATGCGACGCGACGATCACCTTTGCGCCCGCGTCAGAAGCATATTTGATCGTCGGCAACGCACCGCGGATGCGCGTGTCGTCGGTGATCTTGCCGTCCTTGATCGGCACATTGAAATCGACGCGGATAAACACCCGCTTTCCATTGATATCGACGTCTTTGATGGTTTTCTTGTTCATTGCAAAACAAAAAGAAGCGCTTGAAACCCGAGCTGAACGCACCGCGATTTCAAACGCCTTCTGAGATTCCCGTATTTACTACTTTAGATTCGACTGCGTCTTAGCGGTCACCTTTCCGCCCATCAGGGTCACAAAGATCCACTTGAAGTCGCCGCCGTCCCATTTGTACGACTCGACCTTGTACTTTCCGTCGCCCGACGACGAGATCTCGGTTCCTTCAGAGCCGATGATATCGACCACTTCCTTGTAGCTCATGCCGTTCTTGATCTGGTTGTACTTATCAAGCGTCAGCGTCGCTTTCTCATCCGACGACTTCGACGGCGACGACGTGCTCGACGGGCTGCTCGAAGTTGACGGCGACGAACTCGGCGTTGACGACGACTTCGAATTCGTAAGTTCCTGAAGTTTGCCGCAACTGCAACCCATGACTACAAGGATCAACAACACGACGACGATGTTCAGCGTATTCTTATTGCGCATATCTATCTTATTTGTCTCCTCAGTGACGACGATGCCGCTAATCTACCACAGAAATCCGAATGACGAAACGCCGTCGGCCCAGTTTAGAGTCCTTTCTCCGCGATGTATTTGACGAGGTCGCGAACGCGGCACGAATAGCCCCATTCGTTGTCGTACCAAGACAGGACCTTGATGCACGTTCCGTCGATGACCTTCGTGTTCTCGGCATCAACGATCGAGGAATTCGAATTGCCGCGAAAATCGATCGATACGAGCGGCTCTTCGCTGAATGCGAGTATTCCCTTCAAAGCGCCGTTCGCGGCTTCTTTCAGGACGGCGTTCACCTCTTCCGTCGAGGTCGGTCTTTCGACGTTCATGACGACGTCGACAAGCGAGACGTTCGGTGTCGGAACCCGGACCGAAATGCCGTCGAACTTGCCTTTCAGTTCCGGAATGACGAGCGCCACCGCTTTCGCCGCGCCGGTTGACGTCGGGATCATCGAAAGTGCCGCCGCGCGTGCGCGACGCAGGTCCTTGTGGGGCAGATCAAGCAGCTGCTGGTCGTTGGTGTAGCTGTGGATCGTGTTCATGAGCGCGTTCTTGATCCCGAACGTCTCGTGGATCACTTTCGCGACCGGCGCGAGACAGTTCGTCGTACAGGACGCGTTCGAGATGACGTGATGGTTCGCGGCATCGTACATTCCCTCGTTGACGCCGAGCACGATCGTCACGTCTTCGCCTTTCGCCGGCGCGCTGATGATCACTTTCTTGACGCCGCCGCGCAGATGCTTGGCCGCGTCTTCGGCTTTCGTGAACCGTCCCGTCGATTCGATCACGATCTCCGCTCCGACCGACTCCCAATCGATCAGCGCCGGATCACGTTCTGAAAAAACCTTGAAGCTGTCGCCGTCCACGTTGATCGTGTCGCCCTCGGCCGAAATATCGTTATGAAGATTTCCCATGACCGAGTCATACTTCAGCAGATGCGCCAGCGTACGGGTATCGGTCAGATCGTTAACCGCAACAAAATCAATATCTTTATCGCCAATACAAGTGCGCAGGACATTCCGCCCGATGCGTCCGAAACCGTTAATCCCGACTTTGATTCCCATGATCTTATGAGTTCCTCCGGATGATAATATTTTCGTGTCTTATTGTCTTGAATTTAGCTTATCTAGGGTCAAAGTTCAACGGCCACGGTCGGGAAGTTTTTTGAAACATTGGGCAAAACCCCGGCGTAGTAACCCATTGAGTTTTTAAGCGTTTTACACATTTCAAGAAGAAAAACTCGGAGCCTTAATAATGAAAATGTTGCGTCATTTTAAAGTTACCCTTTTGCTTTGCGGGCTGATCGCCGCCGCATCGAC
>JAKOSS010000274.1 GCA_029777145.1 Acidobacteriota bacterium
GGGGCGCGGCGTGCACGACGAGAAACGGGTTCTCGTTCCGGCGAACGTAGTTGATGAACTTGTTGCTCGTCATCGCGACCCCGTTGACCTCAAGAAACGAGTCCGGGAAGTACGCGACACGCAAATCCTGTTTCACAATTGCGCAAAAAGTTTAGAGGCAGTCGCGACCGACCGCCTCCAAACAGGTTTCCATTAATTTCGACATCACGAAACCGGGTCCGAGGACAGGCTCTTTGGCGCGATCTCCTCGAGATTCGGTATTTCGAACTTTGTCTCGGCGGCATCCTTCGGAACCCTGTCGCGCTGTTTTCGCGCGAGTTCGAAGAACGGCCGCATTTTCGGGCTGCCGAGAAATCCGAGTGTCCAGATCGCCCACCGAAGCCATGTCGGTCCGCCCTTTTTCCAGCCGTACGCTGACAAAGGATTCAGTCCTTCGCCCTTGCCGATGTCGAAAAACACGCGATCGAACCAGCGCTGGCGGCCTTCCCGAAACTCCGGGTAATGTTTGAGGATCTCCGAGAACGACTGCAACTGGCGCGAATGAAGCGGCTGCTTGTATTCGGGCATGAGCACGACCTCGCTGCGTTTTTCGACGCGGATCTCCTCGGCAAATTCGTCGAACGTCTTGCTGTTCGTCAGGTTGATGACCGTGTTCGGCTTGCATCCGTGACGGTCGCCGCCGGTCGCGATCGGGATCCCGAGAGCTTCCGCCATCTCGATCACCGCTTTGTTCTCCGACCACGTTCTGAATCCATTGATCTCGAACGCATGGATCCACTGTCCGTGTTCGCGGATAAAATGTTTCAGCAGCACTTCGTGGCGCTCGGGACCGACCATCTCGATATCCCACAGCGGGTGATTCAGGATCACGAGCACCTGCGGGATCTCGTTGAGCATCGCGAACAGCTCGGTCAGACGCGCATTCGACGGCTTCTCGTCGCCGCTGAACGTGTATGCCAGCAGATCTTTTGTCAGATCAACCGCACGGTCCTTCGGAAGATTGTGAACACCGACATGAAAGAAGCCGTATTCGAACGGAACCGTCCATTCGAGCGAGATCGGTGCCTGCGCGACTCCGAGGTCTTCGGAAATGCGCATGTTTCCGTCGATGCTGTCGTGGTCGGAAATAGAGACGATCGCTTCGAGCCCCGCGCCTTCGATCTGGCCTTTCTCGATGTCGTAAACGGCGTCGGCCGTCATCGGCGGCGACCAGTAGGCCGTCGAGAAATCGATGCCCTTTCCTTCCTTCTTCTGATACTTGTCGCGTTCTTTGCGCCAGAAATGGGCGATGATCGGGAGCTTTTCGGCATAGTGCGGAACGAAATCGAGCATTTCCTTCGAGTGTTCCGTATGGCAATGGAGAGAGACACCGACTTTGGCTTCCTTGCTGAGATCCTCAGCCTGGTGCAGAATATGGAGCCTTGTTCGTCTTAAGTTCATGCTGCTTCTCCGGTCCGGATGCCCAAATCCAAACGTTAAACGCTATCAAATCCGCGAACGGTTGTAAATTCAAAGGCACGTCGGTGTTCGATGCCGTCCGGCGGGCGGCCGGTTGCGCAGGATTCTCGTTCGTCCAAACATTGCAGATTTTAGCACACGGCCGAATCAAAACAACAATTAGGCGCGATGCGAAAAAAAGTGTCACAATCGCCTGATTTACGGTGTATCACCAGTGTAAAAAGCAGAACGCCAGCTGTTTTTCGAACATCATATAAACCGGAGTAATACTTTAATGTCTTGGCTATTTTCCATCTTGCTTGCGGGAAGCCTGATCGCTTCCGAACCGGCGATGCCGGAATCGAAGATTTACCACTCGTCCGTCCGGGAAAACCGGTCGGTCGTGTTGACCGACGAGACCGAACGATTCGAGCAGACCTACGCGCTCAATGCGACCGGGCGGGTCGCCGTTTCGAACGTCAACGGATCGATCACGATCGACACCTGGGACGCCAATCAGGTCAAACTCGAGGTCGTCAAAACGGCAGATTCGAAGGAGCGCTTCGACGACGTCGAGATCAAGATCGACTCGACGCCCGAAGCCCTGA
>JAKOSS010000275.1 GCA_029777145.1 Acidobacteriota bacterium
GAAGCGATCATCACGCTGGTGTTGATCCCGGAAAACAGCGACGCGGTCTCGTTCCGCCCGACGGCGAACAGATATCGTCCCCAAACCGACCGGTGAAGCACGACCCACATGATCGCGCCGATGACGACCAGAAGTACGAACGGCGTCGGGACCCCAAAAAGGCTGCCGGTCGCGACGCTCTGGAGCGTTTCGAATCCCGCGGCGTTGCCGAATCCCTTGGTGTTGTCGTCGGTGATGTAGCGCGACAGTCCGCGATAGAAAAGAAGCCCGCACAAGGTGACGATGAACGGCTGGATCTTGACCTTCGTCACGAGCAGCCCGTGAACAAGTCCGAGAAATGTCGTCATGGCGAGTACGATGATGATCGCCAACGCCGCCGGGACCTTGTATTCGACGAGCAGGATCGAGAGCACGACTCCGAGCAGCGCGAAGACCGAACCGACCGACAGATCGATCCCGCCGGTGATGATCACGATTCCCGTCCCGATGCTGAAGATCCCGAAGATCCCGATCAGTCGCGCGAGATTCTGAAGATTCGTCGCGCTCAGGAATTCCGGACTGAGAACGGCAAGAACGCCGCACACGACCGCCAGCAGGACGAAGATTCCAAGTTCCTTTTTCATAAGCGGTTAAGCTGATCCGACAGCGAGTTTCATGATCGATTCCTCGGATGCCGCGTCGCCGTCGAGTATCCCCGTGATGCTTCCTTCATGCATGACGGCGACCCGGTCGCTCTCGTTGATGATCTCTTCCATGTCGCTCGAGATCATCATGATCGCGACGCCGTTGGCCGCGAGTCCGCGCATCAATTCGTAGATCTCGGATTTCGCGCCGACGTCGATCCCGCGCGTCGGTTCGTCGAAGATCAGCACTTTCGGTTCGAGCGACAGCCATTTCGCGAGCACGACCTTTTGCTGGTTGCCGCCGCTCAGATTCCCGGCCGGCGTCTCGACCGACGGCGTTTTGATCTTCAGTTTCTCGCTCATCCGGACGGCGACGTCCGTTTCGGCCGAACGGCTCACAAGTCCGTGCTTCGAATACCGCCCGAGCGCCGGAAGCGTGACGTTCTCGCGGATCGGCATCTCAAGGACCAATCCGGCCTGCCGCCGGTCTTCGGGGACGAGATAGATGCCGTTTGCGATCGCGTCGCCGGCGTTCGAGATCTGAATCCGCCGCCCATCTATCTCGAGCGTTCCGGAAACTGCCCGGTCGGCACCGAAGATCGCCTGCGCGGCTTCGGTGCGTCCGGCTCCGACGAGCCCGGCAAATCCGAGGATCTCGCCCTTGCGAACCTCAAATGTGATCGGGGTTTCGGGATAGCGGGCCGTACGCAGACCGGTGACCTTGAGCATCGGGTCGCCGGCCGCGGATCGGTCCGATCGCTTTTCACGTTTGATGTCGCGCCCGACCATCTGGCGGACGATCGCGTCGTGACTGATCTCGTCGCTTGCCAGGACGCCGGCGTTTTTGCCGTCGCGGAGCGTGACGACGCGATCGGCGATTTCCTTGATCTCGCCTAGCCGGTGTGAAATGTAGATGACGGCGATCCCGCGGCTCCGAAGATCCTTGATCACCGAAAGCAGACGGTCCGTTTCGGTCAGTGTCAGGCTCGACGTCGGTTCGTCGAGAATCAGGATCCGGGCATTGAGCGACAGCGCCTTGGCAATCTCGACGAGTTGGCGTTTGGCGATCGACAATGTGCCGAGCTGCGTCTGCGGCGCGACGTCGAGACCGAGAATCTCAAGAAACGGCACCGATTCGGAATTGAGCCGCGTGCGATCGATCAAATACCCGAAAAAACGCGGCTCGCGCCCAAGGAAAACATTGTCGGCGACGGTCAGATTGTCGAGAACGTTCAGCTCCTGATGAACAAAGCCGATGCCGAAACGGATCGCGTCGTTGACGCCGCCGATCTGCACCGTATTCCCGTCGACAAAAATCTCGCCCTCGTCCGGCTGATAAACCCCGCCGAGGATCTTCATCAGAGTGGATTTTCCGGCACCGTTCTCGCCGGCGAGCGCCACGACTTCGCCCGGACGGATCTCGAAATCGACGCCGTCAAGCGCGCGCACTCCCGGGAATGACTTCCCGATGTTCTTCATTTGAAGGGTCGGTCCTTTCATTTGACTGCCGTCTCAGGTTACGTTGAGGGCCCTCTATTTTCCGGTCAATGTTTTGAGCCTTTGAATAAACTCCTCGGCGTCGCCCTGCTTGATGACCTTTGTCGGAACGACGATCTGTTTGTTGGCCGGGATAACCGACTTATCGCCGCTCAGGATCTTGTTCATCGCGATCACCGACTGGTAGCCGAATTCGAACGGCTGCTGCACGACGGTCGCGTAGATCGCACCGTCCTTGACGCCGGCCAGCGTTTCGTCTTCTTCATCGAAACAAACGATCTTCACCTGTCCGATCTTGCCCGCGTCCTTGACCGCATTCAGGATCGCCGGACCGTTGTAGCTCCAAAGTCCGATAAGCGCCGCGATATCCGGATACTTGACGAGCGTATCCGCCGCATTAGCCTTAGCCCGCGCACGATCTGTCTCGTCGGTGCGGATGTCGATGATCTCGACCTTCGAGTCCTTCAGCGCCTCGCGGATTCCCTGCGTCCGTTCGGCCGCGTTCCGCGCGTCGCTGCTTCCGACGAAAAGCATGATCTTGCCGCCGTCGGGCAGAGCTTCTTTGATCAGTTCGCCGACCTGACGACCCGCGGCGACATTGTCGGTACCTATATATAAAGCGCGGTCGCTGTTTGGGGCATCGGAATCCTGGGTGATGACAAGCGCCTTCTTGGCCGTCTCGTTCAGCATCTGGGTCTGATTGTCGGGGTCCTTCGGCGAGATCGCGATGCCGTTGACGCCGGTCGAGACGAGATCGTCGATGATCCGCTTTTGTTCGGCAGCCGTTCCTTCGCCCGGCATCTTGAATTCGACAGTGACGTTGTCGAGTTCGCCGTCGGCCTTTTCGACTCCCTTGCGGGCGATCGTCCAGAAATCAGACGAATTGTTCGTGACGAACGCGAGTTTGAAGTTCTTCTTGCCGCCTCCGCCGGTGTTGCCGGCGTTGGTTTCGGTACCTGCCTTAGGCTGGCACGAGGCGATGAAAAGTACGGTTGCCAGAAGGCAGGCGCTGATTGCGATGATCCTCGATCGTTTCATAATTTTCCCTTATTAATGTGCTGGTAAAGCGTTTAACCCGCCACTTTCCGCGACGCCGCTGTTTTGGACGTCCGGTTTGCGCGAAATTTGGACGAACGCTCGATGGTTGAAATTGGTTTTACCATTTTTGCGGTGCCGATGCCAGCATTCTGCTCGACGGACACCGAAAACCGGTCGAATTTCCGGCATTTCACGACGCTTCGCGGCGCAAATTCTTTGGAGGAGCGGTCGATTTTCGAATGATCAGGTATGTCGGGATCTTTATCTCGACACCCGACTGTTCCTTGCGCTCGATGGTCAGCATGAGCGCTTCGACGGCGCGGCGTCCCATCTCGGTCCGTGGCGAACAAACGGTCGTCAGCGGCGGATCGCTGAGCGCGGCAAAAGCTATATCGTCGAAGCCGATGATCGAAATATCTTCAGGAACACGGAGCCCCGCTTCCTTGAATTGCGCCATCGCGCCGAGCGCCATCAGATCGTTGGCGGCAACGGCAGCCGTCGGCAGTTCGCCGAGCCTGAGTATCTCCGCGGCGGCCATCCGACCGCTCTCGAACCGGAAGTCGCCGGCGAAGATCATTCCGGCATCCGCCTGGGGCAGATATTTCTTCATCGAGGTGACGAACGAATCGCGGCGGATGTTTCCCGACAGGATCCGGTCCGATCCGGCGATGTGGGCGATCCGCTCATGTCCCAATGAAACAAGGTGCCGGACGGCCTCTTCGATCCCGCTGGAATAGTCGAGGATGATGTTGCTCATGTTCTCGTCGACCGTCCCGAGATCGTTGAAAACCGCATTCACGCGACGCAGCCGGAGCTCTTCGATAAGCGTCGGCTCAAGCTCCGCTGTCATCAGCGCGACGCCGGCGACCTTGAGACCGATCAGCCTCCGAACATAGTCGGCGGCACGCTCCGCATCGTAATTCGTATTGAAGAGCATGACGTTGTACCCGCGCTCGAAGGCCGCCGTTTCAATGCTCTTGACCAGCTCCGGAAAGAACGGATTTGAAATGTCGGAGATGAGCAATCCGATGATATTGGTTCGTCCCGACGCGAGAGAGCGGGCATGGGCGTTCGGATAGTAGCCGAGTTCCTCGATCGCGCGCTGCACACGGCGGCGCGTCTTGTCGGTCACGAACTTCGTCTCGTTGATGACATGCGATACCGTGGCGGTGGACACCCCGGCTTTGACTGCGACGTCCTTAATTCTCATATTGTTGGACACTGATCCCGCTGCACTATTGGCAAAGGTGTCTTGATCTATACTGCGCGTTCGGGCGCAAATCTAAGCCGAACAAATGGTGGAACGGAATCTATTGCAATTTTATAGCTGATTTCGCGCTTCTTCGCCAATTCGAACGGCACCTTTCGCGAAAAAAATAAGCGTTTAACCACCGTTTTTATCTGGACATTTCGAAAAAAAGCTGTTACTTTACCAGTCAATCTGAAGGAACCAAGTTGTTTTACCATTTTTCATTCGACAGCAGATTTGCCCGGATCTAACAGTTAAATAGCGCGTATTACTGGTCAAACTCGAGGAGTAATCACGTCGCCCTGGAAATTGGAAAGACCAATTTTGAGAGATTCGGGGCCCAACGGTAAATCAGCTTTCACAGCATTTCATCAACTTCGGATGTTCTGGGTTCGACACGATCAAGGGTGGTTGTGATTGTCGGTGATCTGCCGGCGATCAGCAATTTTGAAATGCCATCTCCGGCAATTGGAGTAGACGATTGCGACGAGTTTTTGGTGCAACGGCGACAAACCGACCGTTTTCTTCACCTTGAAACTACCTTCGACCGGTTTGATGACTCCGGTCGTGGCCTAAGGCGGCGGATTGTTGCGTCGATCGCGATTTCGGAATTCGGCTCGCAAACCTATTCTCGTTGGAAACTTAGTGGGCGGCGTGACCGTCAATCGATTTCGAAGCGGTAACCCTCAGGGAGTTACCAAATTTTACCCGGATGGGTTAAGCGGTTAAATGCCCGTTTATCAGCTTTTTACCGGGATTGGAGGCAAAACATGCAACTATTGAGAATTCCCGTACTGATACTGCTGCTCGGTCTTGTCGCCCTTGGACAGACCAACCGCGGCGGCGTCAGCGGTACGGTGACCGATTCGAACGGGGCGGTGGTCCCCGGCGCGAAGGTCACGATCACGAGTATCGGCACAAACCAGTCGGTCACGACCATGACGTCAGGCGAAGGCACGTTCTCCGTGAACAACCTGGAGCCGGTCGAATACAAGATCACGGTCGAGGCCGCCAACTTCAAGAAGTCCCAGGTTTCGGACGTCAAAGTCGACACCGCGTCCTTCCGGACGGTCAACGTCGTTCTTGAGGCCGGACGAATCGACCAGGAGGTCATCGTCAGCGCCGAGGGACAGCTGATCAACAGCGAGTCCGGCACCGTCGGACAAACGATCAGCGAGCGCCAGTTACAGGAACTTCCGTTGAACAACCGCAGCGTGCTCGATTTGGCAGTCACGGTCCCGAACGTATCCGGCGACGCCGGCAGCGAGGACGCCGAAGTAACATCAGGTCAGCCGGTACCCGGATTCAACCTGAGTCTCAACGGCGGACGTCCCGGCGGTACGGCGATCCTTGCGGACGGCGTGAACAACACCGGCGTCGGCGTCGGCCGCGCGGTCGTCAGCTTTACGCCGGAAACCGTACAGGAATTCACCGTCCAGACTTCGGCGTATTCGGCGGAATTCGGCAACACGAGCGGCGGCATCATCAACGCGACGACGAAATCCGGAACGAACCGATTGACGGGAACTGCGCTCTGGTATACGCGCAATCCGGCGACCAACGCTCAACCGTACCGCATCGGGACGACGCCGCGAACTCCGAACAACCTGCGATATGATCAGGTTTCGGTAACGGTCGGCGGACCGATCTTCCTTCCGCGGCCGGGCAGCGGCACGCCGTACCTTTACGACGGACGCGACAAGTCGTTCTTCTTCTTTGCCTACGAACCCCGCTGGCGCAAGGACTTCGTAACGACGACGACGCTTTTCCCGACGATGGCGGAACGCAACGGCGACTTCCGTGGACTTGTCCGCACCACGAGCGGCTGGCTTCCGCAGGCCGTTGCGACCCAGTTCAACGCAGTCGTCAGGGGACCATCGGACATTTACCAACAGTTCACCGTCGGACCGAACGGAACGTTGGTGCCGATCGTATTGCCGGCCAACGCCGGCGGCGTGACGTATCAATTCTGTCAGTTCGGCTATCCGACTAACGGCTCGAATCGCGCGGTCGTCAATGGCGTGGCGCAGAACTATTGTTTCAGTACAGCGGCTCTGCCGTATACTCCAAGCGATTCGCTCAACGTACTTCCGTCGGCTTTTATCGATCCGATCGCTCCGCAGGTCCTCGCGTTCATGCCTGAAGGCGGCGAGTATTTCCTCGACAACGGAATCGTCAGGAACGCGATCATCAACCGTCAGGTCAACCAGAACGAAACTCGCTACACGGCCAGGATCGACCACAAGATCAATGACCGGAACCGCATCAACTTCCGCTACACCGTTACTCCTTCGGTCGGTGTCCGGGATTTCGGCAGCGATATCAACGGCAACTCCGCGGCATACAGTGACGCCAAGCAGTACCTGTTCGGCTATGACTCGACGATCAGTTCGAATATCGTCAACAACCTTCGGCTGAACTACACGCGCGGCGTGTTCTCAGAAGACTTTTCGCCTGAATTTTCGATCCAGGGCGGCAGGAATCTCGCCACCGAACTCGGACTTCCAAGTCTGACCTCGGGCGGTATCCCGCTCTTCCAGATCAGCGGCGACGGCGGCTATAACGCGTTCACCGACATCGGTTCGTCGGGATCGACCAACAATTACAACAAGGAAGATCGTTACAATCTCAACGATATCGTCTACTGGACCAAGGGCAACATGGGCTGGAAGTTCGGCGTCGACCTGAGCTATTCACGCTTGCAAGTAATCCCGTTCTTCGGAGCATCCGGCGGCCGTTGGGAATTCCGCGTCGTCAACACGAGCAGCAACCGCTCGACGAATACGGCCAATGGCGGAAATACGCTTGCGAGTCTGCTCCTCGGTGTTCCGAACGCGGTGCAGGTCCGACCGATCTTCCTTCAGTACGACTATCGCTGGAAGAACGGCGCGGCCTTTGTTCAGAACGACTGGAAGATCCGTCAGAACCTGACGATCAATCTCGGAATGCGCTATTCGCTGCAGTATCCGAGATCGGAAAAGAACAACCTTCAGGGTGCGTTCCGTCCGGATCTCGCGCAGACCGTCACGCTTACAGACAACCAGCGCCGAAACACAGCGACAGGTTTGGGAATCGCTACGAACGCACCGATACCCGATTACGTCCCGACGACCGTCCAGATTCCGGTCTTCGCGTTCGCCGGAATGGGCGGGCGATCGAAGTATCTTGTCCCGGTCGACTACAAGGCGTTCGAGCCGCGATTCGGATTCGCGTGGAGTCCGAAATTCTCGAAATTCCTGGCCGATCGCAATGCGGTCGTCCGCGGAGGATACGGGATCTCGCACGCGCCGCTGACCGGTAACAACCGACTTCCGTCGCCGGACTTCGGCGGCTTCCAGGCCGTTTCGACGTCGGCCACGGGTTCGACGGTCGGTGGAACCGGCGATGCGACGCAGCCGGTCCGGCTGAGCCAGAATCCGCCGCTGACATCGCAGCGTGACCTGGCAACGGTACTCGGCATCGATTCGAACGGACTCGTCGTCAACAACTCGATCGGAATCCCCGGATTCGCGATCGTCGGAGACGGAACGGGTCAGGTTCCCTATTCGCAGAATTGGAACCTTTCACTCGCCTTCGAATTCATGAAGAATACGGTCATTGAAGTCGCCTACGTCGGTGCCAGAGGAACGAACCTCTACATGCCGAGGGTCAATCTGAACCCGCGCGACATCAACTTCGTTGAGCTTCTCGAAGGACAGAATCTGAACGCCGAAACGACGTTTTCGGATCCGCTTGGACGCCGCAACGCTCTCGGAGCGGTCGTTACGATTCAGCGCAACAGCGTGACCAGCCCGTACTTCGGATTCGGCAATTTGGACCAGTATTTCCAGCCCGCGGCATCAAGTATCCGCCACGCCGGATATATTGAAATTCGACGCCGCTTCTCGGGCGGCCTGAGCTACACGGCGAACTACACGTATGGAAAATCGATCGACGATGCCTCCGACTCGCAGCCCGATGTCCGGGTTCTGACGACCGGAAGCACGCTCGGCCAGGTTTCGTACGGCGCACCGCGCAGCGGCGACCGCGCGATCTCGACGTTCGACATCAAACACAATTTCACGTCGACCTTTGTCTGGGACATTCCGGTCGGCAAGAAGCGCTGGTTGCTGTCGAATGCACCTTCGGTCGTTGACGCGATTGTCGGCGGTTGGAGTCTGTCGGGTGTGTTCCGGCTTCAGGGCGGTCAGCCGTTCCTGCCGTTCATCACCGATACGAACCGCCTCGGCGGTGTCAACCGTACCGTTCGTTTGAACATGGTTCCGGGAGTTCCGATCAAGAACCCGCTCTACGACAAGGGCTGTTCGATCGGCGCCGGTTGCGAGCCGTACATCAATCCCGCGGCGTTCATGCGTCCGCCGAAAGGATCGCTCGGCAATGCTCCGCGTACCCTTGATGTCCGCGCACCGATGCAGAAGTACTTTGATCTTTCGATCCAGAAGAACTTCCCGATGCCGTTCATCGGCGGTGAAGGAAAACGTCGGATCAACTTCCGCGTCGACTTCCTGAACGCGCTCAACATCCCGAATTTCCGGTATGTGAACACGGGCAACACCCCGCCGGGATACGGAACGTATCCGAGTGAAAACGATTTCACGGCGGCGGAACTCAGTTCGTGGCTCGCGGCAAACCCGGGAAGAACCACTGATCTGACGACGGTCAACAATCTTCTCCATACCAACAGACTGCCGACGGGAGGTTACCGGCTCGACATGTTCAGCCTTCCGGTTCCTCAGGGCTTTGCCTCGATGAACCCGAACAACTTCGACATCACGACGGTAGACGGACAGCGGCTCTATCGCTTGCGCCAAAATTATGACGCAAACTTCGGATCGCTGTTCGCAGTCAACAATCCGCGCTATATCCAGTTCGGTCTGAGACTCTTCTTCTAGAGTCCGCCAACCGTAACTGAATTGTGCGGTACGAGATGAAAACCCGGTTCGTCTTCACGCATGTGAGAACGGATCGGGTTTTCCCTTTCAAGCAATTATGAACAAGCTAATTACGATTGCAGTTTTGGGAATTTTGTCGACGGTCGCGGCGATCGGCCAAACCAAGGAACTCCCGCGCGAGTGGATCGATCCCGACACCGGTCACCGCGTCGTCCGTCTGAGCGACGACGGCGGCAGCGAGAGTTTCTACTTTCATCAGAACGGCTACACCGCGTCCGGCGACAAATTGGTCTTTTCAACGCGTTCCGGCCTTTCGACTTACGAGTTCAAAACAAAGAAGATCGAACAGATCGTCGAAGGGCGAACCTCGATGGTCATCGTCGGCCGCAAGTCGCGCAACGTCTATTACATGAAGGGCGAATCGGTCTTCGAAACGAACATCGATACGAAAGCGACGCGCGAGATCGTCAAGAACGCGAAGCTGCGAACGGGATCGGGATTCGCGCTCAACGCCGACGAAACGCTCCTCGGCGGCAGCATGATAGTCGGCGACATGCCCGATCAGTTCCGGCCGCGACCGCCGCAAGCGGCGCCGACGCCCGACGCCAACGGCCGCGTTCCGGGCGGCGACGCCTATCGCGGCAAGGGCGACATGATGGAACGGCGCCTCGCGGCGAAGATCCCGATGACGCTCTACACCGTGAACATCAAGACCGGCGAGGTCAAAACGTTTCACGAGGCGACCGACTGGCTGAATCACGTCCAATTCTCGCCGACCGATCCGACGCTGATGATGTTCTGTCACGAAGGTCCATGGCACAAGGTCGACCGCATCTGGACGATCCGAACCGACGGATCCGATCTGAAGAAGATCCATACCCGCACGATGGACATGGAGATCGCCGGACACGAGTTCTTCAGCCAGGACGGCAAATGGATCTATTACGATCTGCAGACACCGAAAAGTCAGGTCTTCTGGCTCGGCGGATATGAGATCAAGACCGGCAAGTCGATAAAATACTCGTTGACCAAGCGGGAGTGGTCGGTCCATTTCAATGTCTCGCCTGACGGCAAGACGTTCGCCGGCGACGGCGGCGGTCCGAACAGCGTTGCCAAGGGCGACAATGGCCAGTGGATCTATCTCTTCAAGCCGGAGAATGGCGTTTTCAAATCGGAGAAGCTCGTAAATCTGGCGAAGCACGATTATTCGCTCGAACCGAACGTGACATTCACGCCGGACGGCAAATGGCTCGTGTTCCGCTCGAACATGCTCGGACCGACGCACGTCTACGCGGTCGAGATCAAGAAAGCGAAGTAGCGTTTAGACAGTGGTCGGTGGTCGGTCGTCAGTCCAAATATCAAGTGTCAATTCTCAACTTTCAAATACTTGTGAAAATAATCGTCGAAGCGACAATGGGATTTTTTTCGGAGTAGCTGATAGCTGA
>JAKOSS010000276.1 GCA_029777145.1 Acidobacteriota bacterium
ATCTGTTCGATCGGCGTGCCCGATTCCGTCCGCGTCGAAATATCGAGGAAATTCTTCGAATCATCAGAACGCTTCATTTCCTGCGGATAATAGATCTCGAAACCGAGGAAGTTGCGGGCGAGATCACCCTTCAGCGACTCCTGACGGTTCACGTAGCGCGTCATTCCCGGCTCGGGTTTCAAATTCCGCGGCTCGGGCGGTTTGTCGATCTCTTCCGGAAGGATCCGTTCCTGTTCCGGAGTGCGCATCGGTTCGCTGACATCGTTCGCGACCTCGGCCGGTTGGCGGGTTTCGACAAACTTCAGGATCCCCCAAATTCCGAGCAGGACGATAACTGCCGCGGCGATCGGAAGCGCGACCCACAGCCAGTTGTGCGGGTGCGGCGGTTCGGGCGAGCGTTTCACCCACGCATGGTCCTCGTCCCGGCTCTCGACGACAACCGCGTCGTCATTCGATTCGGACGCGAGCGCCGACTCGATGCGGATATCTCCGTTCACGGGAACGTCGTCGCGGATCGCGATCGGCGGCACGACAAAAAATTCGCGTGTATGTTCCGACTTTACCGGTTCGGCGTCAGCTTCCGCGACGGGCGTTTGCTTCTCGGCGGCCTTTTCCCACGGCGAGACGGCGGTGACGGCGTTGAACAGCGCATCGCCGAAATCGCGGGCCTTCGGATACCGCTCGGACGGCTCGAACTTGAGCGCTTTCTCCAGGATCTTGTCGGAAAGCGCCGGCAAATCGGTCCGCAGTTCGGTCGGCGGGATCCTCAAACCGTGCTCCTGGGCCGAGACCAGTTCCTTTTCGGAGAGCGCGTTGAACGGCAAACGGGCCGTCAGCATTTCGTACGCGATGATCGCCAGTGAGTAGATCTCGCTGGCGTATGTCGCCGGTTCGCCGAGGATCTCTTCGGGAGACTTGTAAACCAGATCCGATTCGTTCCAGAAGCGGTAAGACAATTCGAAATTCGTCAGTTTTACCTGCTCGATTCCCACCTCCGACACCGTCAGCATAATGTTGTCGGGCTTCAGATTCCGATGAAGAATCCCCGCCTCGTGCGCGGCACTCAGGGCATACGACGTTTGGCGGATGATGCGCGCAACGCGGCGCGGATCGAACTGTCCGGACGCGCGCAGCGCCGATGAAAGCGATTGTCCCTCGACGAATTCGCTGATCACGAACCGGTACCCTTCGGGAAGTTCGCCCGAGTCGGAAACGGCGGCGATGTTCGGATGATTAAGATGAGACAGCGAGAGCCGCTCTTCGGCGAAATGCTGCTCGTAGGCTTCGTCGTCCATGAAGACGCGAACGACGACGCGGCGGCCTTCGGAGATCTGATCCTCGGCGAGAAACTCGAGTGAATCCTCGTCGTCGCCGATGAGATCCTTGACCTTGTAACGGCCCTTGACCGTTTGTCCGACAAGTACCCGCGGATTGTCCCAGTTGAGCGCGCTGCGACCGATCGGCTGTGTGCTTCGGTCACCGACCTCGGCCGTTCCTGACGGAATTTCGTACGGATTGACGAGTTTTGCCGCCGGCTTCGGCGCCGCGGCCGGAATTTCCTCAATGAGCCCTGTTTCAACGGGCGGTTCGTGCGCCGCCTCGGGTTCCGTCGATTCAGCGATCTCGTCGGGCGGTTCGGACAAAGGAACCGCCGGCGTCGCCGGAAGGTCCGTCAGCGACGGCGCGTCGAGCGGATGGTCGAAGTCGATCTCGAGAAGCGAATCGTCGTCATCGAAGACGATCGGCGCCTTCTCGGTCTCGCGCTGCGTTTCGTAGATCTTGCTGATCGGCGCGTGCGGTTTGGGTTCGGTCGGTTTCGCCGGTTGATCGAACTTCGGGCGGATCGTCGTATTTGCGGTCGGCCGCGAATCGCCGCCGTCCTTGCGGGGCATCTTTCCGAGGATATTGGTGAACACTCCACCGGGTGTCGACGACTCGTTCTTCGGCGTCACGGGCAACAATCTACCGCCGTCGTTCGAACAGAATCGCTGTGTCCCGTCTTCGTATGTACTTCGGCACTTCGGACAATACAACATTGTGGTTCTAACCGTGGCTACGGACATTAAGCTCTTTTCCCTCTATGATTTGTTGCGCTTCGGCAAAAAAGCGTCTGCTGGGAAAAAGACTTAATCGGCGGGGGATTTCAGAACTGCGAGCGGTAGGCCGCGCGCAGATTCGAAATTCAAGAATCAAGATTCAAAACTGAAGTCGCGACAAGAATCCGTAGTCTGACCACCGACCACCAACCACTGACTACTGACTCTTCGCGATCTTCTCCGACAATATCGTTCGGCTCGAGTCAAGCGCCATCGCCTGCCGGTACAAACGCGCGGCGTCGGCCGGTTTGTTGATCTTCGAGAACGAATCGCCGAGCGATTCAAACTCGCGCGCGAGACGTTTCCGCTCACTGTTGGAAACGATCCTGAGCGCTGATCCGAGCACCTTTTCCGCGTCGGCAAGCCGTCCGCGACGCTGGTGAAGCGTGCTCAGGAGCGTGTAGGCGACGACACTGTTCGGGCTGACCTGGACGCTTCTCGTCAGAACCCGCTCCGCCTCGTCGAAGCTGTTACGGGTCGTCAGCGCGCGTCCGAGCAGATTGAGCGCCGTCGGATTTTTCGGATCGTCGGCCAGAGCGCGGCGCAGCAACTGTTCCGATTCGAGATAGCGCTGCTGCGACTGCATCACGTCGGCGACGAGGATCATGGTCGGAACGTCCGTCGAGAACTGGACCGCGCGGCGGTAGCTCTCCGATGATTCGGCGATCTTACCGAGCCGCCGGTAAAGACGTCCCAAATGCGCGTAGGCAAGCGCGAACTCGGGTTCGATTGCGATCGCTTTCCGATATGCATCCTGTGTTTCCTGCGAAATGATGCCGCGGAGTTCGAGCGCGACCCCGAGTTGATCGTACGCAAACGCATTCTCGTCATCGAGCGTAATCGCCTTGCGAGCCAATTGCTCGGCCTCGGCATACCGATTCGAAAGATCTCCGCCGATGATCGGTTGCGACAGCACGTAGCTGAGCGCGATGTACGGTCCCGGGTTGTCGGATTCGACGCGGATCGCTCCGCGGTAGGAATTCTCGGATTCCTCCCATCGCTGCTGGTCGGCATAGATGTTTCCGAGTCCGTAAAGTCCCCGCGAGTCGTTCGGGTTCAACGACAAGGCGCGGCGATAGGCGGCGTCCGCACGCGGATAATCGCGGTCGTCGCGGGCCGCGTTGCCGTCAAGGATCGCGCTTTCGACAAGCTCTTCGGTCTTCGCGCCGACGGTAATAATGACGTTTTTCTGCGGATTCGGCTCGACGACCGTCGGCTGTTTCACGACGGTCTCTTTCGGCGTTGAATTGCGGGCCTGTTTCGGCGTAGATCGGACCGGACTTCGCGAAGTCTTGGAAGATTGCTTCGGCGCGGACTTGGCCGCCGGTTTCTTCGAAGCCGCCGTTGTCGTCTTGGGTTTCGCTTTCGTCGTCGTGGTCTTCTTCGAACTAGAGGCGGACGGCGATTTGAACAGTCCCGTAGTGCTTCCGAGGTCCTGCGAAAAACAAAAAACCGGCGTGAAAACCACACACGCCGCGATCGTCAGAACCCATTTGCCGTTGCCGAAAAACTTCTGCTTCATGTGCCAACTCCCATCAATCGGAGTGCACCAGACGGAATCCTATCGCTTTATCGCGATTCTTTTGATCCATGAAGACCCTGTAAGTCGAGGTTGAACTCGACGGTTCCTTCTTCAGATCAAACGCGCCCCGAACCACAACGCCGGTCTTTCCCATGCGCTCGGCCACCTGTTTCTCGAACTCCGATCCGGCATAAGCACGCGCCGGAGTCGAGGTCCATTCCCAGATGTTGCCGACCAGATCGAGGACACCCCATTTGTTGGCGCTTTCCGGAATTGATCCGACCGCAACAAAATTCAGGTCCCGTCTGACGTTCGCGTGATCGTCGTACCACGTGTCGCCCCAAGGATAAAGCGTGTCGTCACCACCGTTTCGGGCGGCGTATTCCCACTCTTCTTCCGTCGGCAGCCGGTACGTTTTGCCGTCGCGCTTCGAACGCCATTCCGCGAATGCCTTGATGTCGTCGAGATTGACGTAACGGACCGGGAAATTCATCTCGGCCGTCAGCGGCTTCCCGTTTTCCCAATTGAGGGGAAGCGGATTATAGCCGGTCGCCTGCACAAAATCGAAGTACTCGGCGTTCGTCACCTCGGTCTTGTCCATCGAGAAGTCCTTGACGTCGGTTTCGTATTCGGGTCTTTCAAGCGGGTCGCCGTCGTTGCGCCCCATCGTAAACTTACCGCCGCTGATCTTGACCATTTGGGTCTTCACCTGCGGAGGCGTCGGACTTTCGGTGTTGCCGTTGTTCGCGATCCTGTTGACGTTTCCGTTCGATCCGGAACCGAACAGGCCGAATTTCCAGGCACCGACGAGTCCAACGGAAGTAAGTACCAATAAAACCGCAATTCCAATTAATCCAATGACTACGGGCGACATCCCGCGGCGCGGCGCGGCGCCCTGATAGCTGTGCTGCGCGGTCTGCCACTGCGGACCGGCGGTCTGCTGCATCTGGAATTGCGACTGCTGGTTGGTCTGTCCGAAGTTCGGTCCCGAGATACTTCCCTGCGACTGGATCATCGTCGCCGCGCCCTCGGCCGGACGCGGAATTCCGCCGCTGTCGTCCATCAGCCGGGCGACGACCTGCTGCGGCTGTCCGTCGCAGATGACGTCGGTCTCCCAATCGCGGAATCCGTCGCGGCTCACGCGGATGCGGTGATTGCCGCTCTGGATCCCCTCAAGCATCAGCCAGCCGTCGTCGTGCGTCAGCCCGACCGCGACATTGTCGATGAACACCCGCGCATTCGCCGGATCGGTCAGGATCTTCAGCTGCGAGACCGGCAGCGCCGTCCCGGTCGTATGTCCGACCGACGTATGCAGCGCTCCCGTGGCGTTGACCGCGTTTCCGAACTCCTCGACGAGCTGCTCGACAGACTGCGTGCGGTTGTGGCGGTTCTTCTCGATGGTGTGCCGCACGGCCTGTTCGATCTGCGGCGAGACCTGGATCCCGAGCTGCGCGAAGGTCGGCGGCACGTCGCTCAAATGCTTTTTCATGATCGCCGGAATCGACGATCCCTTGAACGGAACATCGCCCGCGAGCATCTGAAAGAGCATCACCCCGAGGCTGTAAATGTCGGCACGAACGTCAGGCTCTTCGTCGGCCCATTGCTCGGGCGCCATATAATACGGCGATCCCATCAGTCCGGTCGTCTGCGCCTGTATGAACGATCCGAGCAACTCTCCGGACTTGATCTTCGCGAGCCCGAAGTCGAGGATCTTGACCGCTTCGGCCATCGACTTCTTGCCGGTGCAGATCATGATGTTGAGCGGCTTGAGATCGCGGTGGACGATACCCTGATGATGCGCGGCACCGACGCCGGCGCAGATCGCCCTCATCAGGTCGAGGGCCTTCTCGGGCGAGAGCCGTCCCTCGCGCGCGAGCATGTCGTGGAGCGACTCGCCCTCGACGTATTCCATGACGAGAAACGGGATCTTGCCGAAGGCGACCCCGTAGTCGGAAACCCCGACGACGTTCTGGTGCCGGATCGCGGCCGCGGCCAGCGCTTCCTGGCGAAATCTGGTGACAAGTTGGGGATCGTTCCCGACGAGGTCCGGGAGAATTACTTTGATCGCGTGCTGCGTCTTGAGATATGCGTGCCGGGCTTTGTAAACGACGCCCATCCCGCCCTGACCGAGACGCCGTTCAAGGTGGTATTTCTCCTCGAGAACGGGTGCGCCGCTGAGCGTCTGCATCGTTTGCGTACCGTCATCGGGGCAGGTCGTTACTTCATCGGGGAAGCATCGCTTACATTTCTGGCACTCTTTCATTTTGAACAGTTTAGACGTCGGACGGACAAGAGAACGTTGTTCGCAAACCGGCAAGCATCCTGTCTTCGAAACCGCCCTACGATTTTAGTTTTTTTGCGAATTGCAATCAAGGCGGAAACGATTTTCCCCTTTTCTTACTTGATATAACGAAATCCGGGACGGAAAAGGTCGATGGCGTCAAGACTTTTTTGAGAATGGCCGTTCAGTCGTCCAAATGGACCCGTTTGAGGAGCTGAATGTAGCGGTCGTCGGATCGCAGAAATTCGAATTCCGGCTGAACCTTCATCGAGATCAGATTCGCCTGGCGCATCGTGTAGGCACGCTGAAGCTGGACGATGGCGTTTTCGCGATCACCGATCGCCGCAAATCCGATGGCCGACGAATAGGGCGCGCGCCGGCCGTCGTCCGAGGCGGCGAACTTTTCCGCGAGTCGCCGTGCTTCGTCCATTTCGCCGTTGCGGACGTGGAGCAGAAATCCCTCATACGAAAACGTCGGACATTTCGAGAACGCGGCGGCGGCCGACTCGAGATTCCCGAGCCGGAGTTCGGACTTCCCGATCAGATAATTCGCGTACTCGTCGTTCGGCGAAAGATCGAGCATCAGGCGCGCCTGTTCGATCGTCTTTTCGGGTTTTCCCCAGAATTCGTAAAGTTCGGCGAGCGTGAGCCGGACGCCGAACGAAAGCGGATCGACCTCCTGGGCCTTGAGAACCTCGGCCTCGGCCTTCTCAAATTCGCCGCGCGCCGTGTAGATGTTCGAGAGCCAAAGGCGCGCCGTGCGGTTCATCGGGCGACGGCGCAAGGCTTCGAGATAGTATCGTTCGCGTTCGTCGAGATCGTAAGTGCGGAGGGTTTTGACGGCGCCGAGGACGATGTAAGCGCCGACGAGATCGGGATCCGCGGCGATCGCCTTTTCGGCATGCGCGAGCGCTTTCGGCGCGGCGGTCCCCGGCGTCGCCTAGGCCGTGTTGAACTCCATCAGCATGTAAACGGTCGCCAGTCCTTCATGCGCTAGAGCATAATCGGGATCAACGCCGAGCGCCTCGTTGAACGACTTGACCGCCTTGTCGAGATTTTCGGGCGTCGGAATGTTCCGGTAGTAAAGTCCCTGCAAGTAAAGCTGATACGCCTTGACGTTCTTTGTGTAACGCTCGGCCGGCGGGATCTCGCCGCAAAGCTTGACGTGGATCCCGGTCACGATCTGGCAGATGATCCCGTTCTCAACGTCGAAAATGTCCTTGAGCGTGCGGTCTTCCTGAGCGCTCGCCCAGACGACGCTGCCGTCGTCGGTCCGCACGAGCCTGACGTCGAGCCTGATCGCATCGCCGTTTCGCCTGAATCCGCCTTCGATCAGCGCCTGGACCCCGAGTTTCGCTCCGACTTCCTGCGGCGATGCCGGTTTTCCCTTGAACACGAACGTCGATCCGCGCGAGATCACCTTAAGTTCCTGAATCTGCGAAAGCTCGTTGATCAGGCTCTCGGTCAGACCGTCGGCAAGATAATCGTTCGAGGGATCCGCGGTAAGGTTCTCGATCGGCATCACGGCGATCGACCTGATCGGCTCCGGCGCTTTGATAATCGCGTTCGATTCAAGATCCGGCGGATGCGATCTTCCCCCGAACATCGCAAGGATGACGAACAGGAACAGCACGATGCCGAGCGTCGCCCACAGGATGGTCCGCCGTGAGGTCTTCGGTGCGGACCGTTCCCGGTCGGCCGCAGGCACCGACTGTTCGGTCACAAGGTCCCCGACGAACCGGAATCCGCGTCCGTACACCGTCTCGATAAAGATCGCCGGACGGCCGTTGTCGCCGAGCGCCTTGCGGACCGAAGCGACGGCCTTTCGCAGCGCATCGTCGTAAACGTCCCGTCCTTCCCAAAATTTTTCGAGCAATTCGTCACGGCCGACGATCCGGTCCCGGTTCTCGATCAGATGAAGAAGGATGCGGAACGGCAGACTCGCGAGGTGAACCTCGGAATTTTCATGTCGCAGCAACTGCGTCGCCGGATCGAGCGTGAACGGGCCGAAGCGAAAAGTTGTCCTTCGGTTGGTTTCCGTTTCCATGCCGTTTGCCTCTCTGACTGCCGGATTTCCGTTTTTTTTCCGCTTTTCTTCCAGACTTGCGGGCGGAACGCCGATATCGTGACCGTAATTTCAGCCGATTATAGAACTCGATTGCTGTTTTTCCAATAGAACCGCGCGGAAACCGGCGTTACATTTACGCGAACACGGCTCCGCCCATGAGGAACAACCCGATGCGTTCAAGCCGCCCTTTTTCGCGACCGGCACTTTTCGGTCTCACGTTCGTGATTTTGATAGCCGTATTCTCGGCACTGATGGTCGTTTACACCCGAGCCGTGTCCGCCGGCAGTTCGACGACCGTTCCGACGAATGACACCGTCATTTCGCAGGTCGTCCGCAGCGAACTCGCTGAGCCGTCGGGAATTGATTTCGACGCCGCATCGCAAAGCCTTGTCCTTCTCGATGCAAACGGATTCAGCCGGCACACGCGATCGACGTCAAAGCCCATTTTCGAATTCTATTTGCCGAAAACCTCACCGGTCGGTGCGTTCGCGATCCTGCGGAATAACGTCGACGGTTTCTCGGGCGGCGACGCTTTCTTCGCGCTTCCGAACGGGCAGGTCACGTTACTCAAAGCGGGCAACGCGAATCCCTCGCCGTTCGCTGCCCTCCCCGCCGGAGAACTGATTGAGGATCTGGCGGTCGATGCCGGCGGTCCGGCCGGATTCGAATTGCTCGCAACGACGCGCTCAGGGCGGATCTGGCAGATCGACGGCGCGGGTCAGGCCAGCTCACTGGCCGATGTCGGAACCGGCCTCGCCGCTGCCGTCGTCCTCCCCGCAGACCCGGTTCATTTCGGGCCGCTCGCCGGAACGATCGTCGCCGCCGCGCCCGAAAGAGGCGGCGTTTTCTCAATTGACCGCAGCGGACGGGCAACGTATTTCGCGCTTGCCGGTCCAATTGCCGATATCGCGCGGGTCGTTGCGTCGCAGAATCTTTTCCTCCTGGCCCGTGACGAAGGCAAACTGCTGCAGATGTCACCGGCGGCGCTCGGCGCGAGAGACGGCGATCTGATCGCAACGCCCGCGGACAGGAAAGCGATTCTGGTTCTGAGGTGGAACGGCTTCGGTTTCGATTCCGAAGCCATCGACCTCGGAATCCACGTCGATCATCCGACCTTCGCCCCGATCGATCTCTCGGGAACCGCAAGCTGCGTCACCGGTATCACGCCGTCCCAAAGCGTATTTCAGGCCGAGGCCGGCAAGGGAGGTTTCGACGTTGTCGCCCCGCCGGGATGCAATTGGACGGCCGCGAGCGATTCTGATTGGCTGAAGGTGGCGAACGGCGCGTCCGGAACCGGCAACGGAAGCGTGGTCTACTTTGTCGGCAAGAACGTCACGAGCGCCCTGCGTGAAGGCCGCGTCACCGTGGACGGATTCGAACACGTCGTACGCCAATCGCGTCGCGCTCAACTTCAATGCGTGCAGCATTTCCAGCCATCGTCCGTGAATTTGGCGGCGGTCGGCGGTGCGACCGACATCAGCATCATATCGAACGATCAGTGCGCCTGGCAGGCAACAAGCGACTCTCCGTGGCTCAACGTTACGGGAACGGTTCTCGGCCGCGGAAACGGGTCGGTATCGATCTCCGCGCCGACAAACTTCGGCGGCACGCCGCGACGCGCTTATCTCGTCCTCCCAAACGGTTCGGTCCCGATCGATCAGGCTCCGAATTTGGCACCCGTGGTGAACGCCGGAACCGATCAAACGATCACGCTGCCTAACACGGCCAATCTCGCGGGCTCGGTGAGCGACGACGGGATCGGGAACAAGCCGACGGTCTCGTGGTCGCAGCTCAGCGGACCGGGCACCGCGGTCTTCGGCGGCGCCGCGAATCTTCAGTCGTCCGCGATCTTCAACGCCCCGGGAGTTTATGTCCTCAGGCTCACCGCAAGCGACGGCTACCTGTCATCGACCGATGATGTTCAGGTTACCGTCAATGACGATCCGACCCCGCTTCCGCCCGATCCGGTGACGATTGCGCCGCCGATCGACACGACGATCGCGACAAACACGTTCGATTCAACGAAATTCCTTTATACCGGCCCGAATCCGATCCAGACCGGCGTCGATCCGAAGGACATCAAGGCGGAACGCATCGGACATCTGCGCGGAAAGATCCTCGACCGAAACGATCAGCCGATCACGAACGCGCTGATCACGATCCGCGATCATCCCGAATTCGGACAGACCCGCAGCCGCGCCGACGGCATGTTCGACCTCGTCGTGAACGGCGGCGGCGAACTAACGGTGAACTTTGAAAAACTCGGGTACATCGCCGCCCAGCGGGAGCTGAAGCTCGATTGGCAGGAAACTTCGACCCTCGACGACGTCGTCATGATACCGTTCGACGGTCAGGCAAGCTTCATCGATCTGAACCTTTCCGTCCCGATCCAGGTGGCTGAGGGCGAGACAATCACAGATGCCGACGGATCACGGCGATCGCGGCTCTTCTTCAAACAGGGAACGACCGCCGCGATGACGCTGCCCGACAACTCGACGCAGGCTCTTTCTCAACTCCACGTCCGCACGACCGAATTCACCGTCGGGCCCAACGGCCCGGCGACGATGCCCGCCGCGCTGCCGGCGACGAGCGAATATACGTACGCCTCGGAGTATTCGGTCGACGAAGCGGTCGCTGTCGGAGGCACGAACGTATCGTTCAGCCAGCCTGTGATCCAGTATCTCGAGAATTTCATAGGATTCCCGACCGGCGCGTCGGTGCCTGCCGGATCCTATGATCGGCTTGCCGCCGAATGGTCCGCCGAAACTTCCGGTCGGGTCGTCAAGATTCTATCGATTACCGACGGAACGGCGAATCTTGATCTCAACGGCGACGGCCTTCCCGCGGGCGATGCGGATTACGCGGCACTCGGAATCGACGTTTCCGAACGGCAGAAGCTCGCCGAACTATATCCCGCGGGACAAACGCTGTGGCGCGTCCCGGTCAACCATTTCACGCCGTGGGATTGCAATTATCCGCCCGCAAACCGGCCGATGCCCGACGTCCCGCCGCCCTTCTTTGAAGCCGAGTCCAAATCGGAGTGTGACTGCGACGAGGAAGAATTCGAACAGAAGATCGAGAGCCAGAGCGTCAAGGAATCAGTCGAAATTGACCGCACGGGCTATTCGGTCGTTTATGAAAGCAAGTCGCAGAGCAGCGGCGCGGGCGCCCTCATTCCGCTCGTCGGCCCGACGCCGCCGCCGAGCGATCTCGAAAATGTCGGCGCGATCGTCACGGTTGCCGGACAAACGACACGCTCCGATCTCCTCGTCCCGTCGGCGAACCTGAGCCTCAATTACACTTGGGACGGCAAGGATTACGCGGGCCGGCGCGTCCAGGGCCCGCAGACCGCGCACGTGAGCATCGTCCATCTTTACCCGATCGGCTATGTTTTGGGCGGCGAATTCGGCGACACCGGAACGGGCGGCGGTCAGACCTTCGTCCGCACGGGCGCGGGCAGCACGATCCGGACATTCGATGTCGAGATCGGAAAGCTTGATCGCGGAAGCACGGGTCTCGGAGGCTGGTCGATCAACGTTCACCACACTTACGATCCGAGCACGCAAACGCTTTACGAGGGCGATGGGACGGTGCGCAAGGCACGTTCGGCCAGCGCGGTCGTCAACACGACCGCCGGAACCGGCGATTTCGGCTTCGACGGCGATGGCGGACCGGCAGTGGACGCGAAGCTCTTCCAGCCGACCGATGTGGCCTTCGCGCCCGATGGCACGTATTTCATCTCCGACCGATTCAACAGCCGCATCCGGCGCGTCACGCCCGACGGCATCATCTCGACTTTCGCCGGCGACGGCGGCTCTTTCTGCGACCCGACAGCCGCTTGCGGCGACGGCGGACCGGCCACGAGCGCCCAGATCCCCGAACCAATCGGCCTCGTCGTTGAGACCGACGGCAGCGTGATCGTTGCGGACGCGATCCGCAACCGAATTCGGCGGATCGACACCAACGGAATCATCTCGACGATCGCCGGTGACGGCACGGAATGCATGCCGTTCGACCCGTGCGGGGACGGCGGCCCGGCCGCTTCTGCGAGCCTGAACCACCCGAGTTACATCCACATCGCCCCGGACGGATCGATGTACTTCGGCGACACGTTCAGCAACCGCGTCCGTAAGATCGGCACGAACGGCATTATTTCGACCGTCGCCGGAAGCGGCCAAACGGATTGCCCGATCGACAACTTGCCGGCGCGGACGGCCTGCATCGAGAAGCCGACCGGCGTCGCGCTCGATCAGAACGGCTCGCTTTACATCACCGGCAACGGCATGGATAACGCACGGCTTTTCCGGCTCGACGCCGACGGGCTCGTCCACGTTCTTGAGTCCGGCGACCTCTGCAACGGAGCATTTCAGCGTCCCTCGGGTGCGGCGCCGAGTCTGTGCGATCCGCAAGCGGTAAGCATCGGACCGGATGGAAGCCCATACTTCGCCGCCGACAATCGGATCTTCAAATACAACCCGGACGGAACTCTGGTCGGCGCGATCGGGACATTCGACAACAATTACAACGGCGAGGGACAACCCGTAACCACGGCGAATTTCTCGCAACCGACCGCCGTAACCTTTGCGCCCGACGGCAACATCTACGTCGCGGCCGCCAACGATCATCGCGTCCGCAAAGTCACGCCGTCGTTGCCGGGCTTTAGCGGCAACGAGATCCTGATCCCGTCGGAAGACGGATCCGAGGTCTTTGATTTCGACTCCAACGGCAGACATCTGCGGACGTTGAACGCGTTGGCCGGAACGGACAAGTACGTCTTCGGCTACGACAGCGAAGGCCGGCTCACGGCGATCACCGACGGCGACGGCAACGTCACGACAATCGAACGCGCCGCCGGCGGTGCGCCGACCGGAGTACTTTCGCCGTACGGACAACTTACGACCTTCACGCTCGACGGTCACGGCCTCATTTCGACGATCACCGATCCGGCGGGCGCCTCTTACAATTACACGTACTCCGACGACGGCAAGATGCTGACCCGGCGCGATCCGCGCAACAATCAGAGTACTTTCACCTATGACTCCCAGGGACGCCTTGTCAGCAACGAGAATCCCGCGGGCGGTATTCATGCCCTCTCGCGGAGCGGAGACGCGCGCAATTACACGGTCACGTACACCGACCCGCTGAGCCGGACGTCCACGTTCGAGGTTCACAACCTGACGAATGGCGATGAAAACAAGGTGATCACCGCTGTCGACGGAACGGTTTATCACCGCAATACGGCTTCTGACGGTTCCATCTCTGAAAGTCATCCCGACGGCAGCAACCTGCAAACGACGCTCGGTCCCGATCCGCGCTGGGGAATGCAAGCTCCGCTGGATTTCAGCGACGACGTCGTGACACCGGGCAACCTTCACTCCAATGAAACGTTTCAACGGACGGTCACGCTCTCTTCGCCGTCGAACCCGCTCAGTCTCGTCACACAGGCAGACTCTCTCGTTGTCGGCGGTCGGACGTTTTCCAGCCTGTTCACCGCTTCCGGACGGACGTTCAGCTTCACGACCCCCGAGAACCGGCAATCAACGATCACGATCGACAGCCAGGAACGCGTGACGCAGGCGCAGATCGCGGATCAGAATGCCGGAAACTACACTTACGATTCGCGCGGCCGGATCTCGACGGCGGAATTCGGCGCCGGCGCTTCGGCGCGGACATACAACTTCGCGTACAATCCGGCGGGTCTGATGTCGACGTTCACAAATGCCCTCAACCAGGTCAATTCGTACGTCTACGATGCCGCCGGCCGGATGACGCAGCAAACGCGTCCCGACGGCTCGGTCCGGGGCTTCGGATTCAACGCCAACGGCGATCTGACCTCGCTCACGCCGCCCGGCCGGCCGACACACACGTTCACCTACAATTCGCTGAATCTTGTCTCGTCGTATGTTGCCCCGAACCTTGGAGGCGGCAGCAGCACAACGACGTTCGAGTACGATCTCGACGGCGATGTTACCCGCATCACGCGGCCGGACGCGTTGCAGCTCAACTTCGCATACAACTCCGGCGGGGATCTGGAGAGCGTGACCGTGCCGAACGGAGCATACGGTTATTCATACGACGGAACGACGGGCCTGCTGACATCGCTGACCGCACCGGGCGGCGGCGTGCTGGCGTATCAGTACGACGGTGTTCTGCCGA
>JAKOSS010000277.1 GCA_029777145.1 Acidobacteriota bacterium
ATCTCATCGATCTTTCCGTTGAACGAAACCCGATCGTTATAGTAAGGCGATCCGGCGTTCTGAGTGCCGATGAAGAGATCGGATGCCGTAGCGGCGATATGAGATCCGGTGTTGGACGTTTGAAGCGCGCTCTCGACACCGTCGAAGAAGACCTTGCCTTTGACCGACAGGTTGGGATCGTAAACAAGTGTCAGGTGATGCCACGTCCCGGTGAGAACGGGCAACTGCGCCGTCAGGATCCATGCGTCGAGTCCGCCGTAGTCCCAATATATGCGGTTGTCGTCCGTGAGATTGACCGAGTATTCTTCATTTTCGTCGGAGACGCCCTTGCTGAGAAGCATCTGATTCGTTCCGGCGACGTTGGTCGAAAACCACAGGCTGAGTGTAAAACCGCCGTTCGGGAACCGGATTCCGGCACTGTCGGCCACGCGGACGAAATCGCCCGTCCCGTCAAAACTGAATGCCGAACCGCTTTTGCCGGAGGCGTAGGTCGTGTCTCCGACCAAAACGCCGTTGTCGTGTGACGGTCCGATAAAATCGATCGCACTTCCGTTTGCCGGCCAATAGGCGACAATCTCAGCCGCCGGAACCGCGCACGTCGCGCATTTTCCGAAGTTGCCGGCAGCGACGATCGCCTGAAGTTCCGACTGACCCAAGGCACGTGAATACAATGACGGTTCATCGATCAAACCATTGAATTTGACGTTGCCATTGTCGTCGTCGCTGATCCTGAGGTTAGATGCTGAGTTGATGACCGTTTTCGGTCCGACATTCTGCGTGCCGACGATCTCACCGTTCACGTACGCCCGCAGATCGTTGTGGTCGTATGTGCAGGCTACGTGCGTCCACTGTCCGGACGGGATCGGCGTTGCGAGATTCGCGATCAGTTGATTCGTCGGCCAACCTTCTCCGGGCGCGTTGAACTGACAAAGGATCTGGTTGTCACCGATGAGTACGAACTGGTATCCGTTGTTTCCGCCGGCTCCGCCGACCTTCGAGAAGATGCCTCCTTGATGGAATCCCTGTGGCGCGTTCGGGTTGATCCAGGCTTCCATCGTGAACTCGGTCGTGACATCCAAGCTGTCGTTGTCAGGAACGACGAACGAATCGTCAATTCCGTCAAAACTAAAGGCCGAGCCGACTAGTCCGGAGCCGTAGGTCGCTCCGTTTTCCAAAGTTCCGTCGTTCGATCCGACGGAATCGAGCGGATTGTTTTCAGCACCCCACCATGAAATCAGTCCACTCGGTGCCGGCGTGCAACCCGAGCACGTTCCACCCGAACCGGCGTTGTAAATGGCCTGAATCTCGGTTTGACTCAGCTCTCGGTCATATAATTCGACCTCGTCGAGCTGTCCGTTCCAGACGCACGAACCCGGTCTGTTTCCGATTGTCAGTCCATTCGCATCCAAGACGGTATTAAGGGAGAGCGTCGCCGAGTTCTCCAGCTGCCCGTTGAGGTACATCTTAACGACCGCTCCATCATATGTGACCGACGCGAAATACCACGTGTTTGGCTGGATGGTCGTCACGCCGCCCATATCAGCGCTGTTTCCATAGAAATAGAGCTTTCCGGGAGCGTTGCCTGAGGTGATCAGACCAAACGTGTTGCCGGTAAGCTGAGTACCGTATTCAAAAAGAGCTGATTCCGTAGCCGCCGACAGGTTTGATTCCGTACGGAACCAAAGGTTGAGCGTCCGCGGCGAGTTTCCGAGCGGAAGTCCGACGGGATTCGCGGATTTCGCGAACTCGCCGTCGGTTGCGCCGGGAGGATTGTCGAAATCGAACGCTCCCCCGACATAACCGCTCGACGTGAATCCGCCGCCGCCGATCATCG
>JAKOSS010000278.1 GCA_029777145.1 Acidobacteriota bacterium
GCATCCATCCGCGCGAGAAAGTCGTCGCAATACACGCGTTCAATTTCGTCAACGAGGACGGGCTTCGGTGTATCCTGGCCAATCGCGGCCGACGATAAACACATCAATGCGATCGACAAAACAATTGCTCTCATTGCTTCATCTCCACGATCGTCGCGCCGTGGCCGCCCTGATCCTGCGGCGCGAAGCCGAATTTCGAGACATGCGGGTGGCCTTTGAGGAAATGATGGACGAAGTTCTTGAGCGCACCCGTTCCGAAGCCGTGGATGATCCGCACCCGAGGAAGCGCCGCGAGGAACGATTCGTCGAGAAAACGGTCGATCTCGTACTCGGCATCGGCGGTCGTCTTGCCGATGAGGTTCAGTTCCGCGGCCGCGTCCTTCGTATCGAGCCGGATGTTCGAGTTCTTCGCCTGAGCCTGAAGTTTCTCTCCGAGCGTTTGCTTGGTTTCCGCCGGCGCGACTGCGACGAGCTTTGAAACCGGCTCGCGCAAACGCATCGATCCGACGAGAACTTCCGCGACGTCCGCCTGGATCTTCTCGACCTTGCCGACGCCGAACGAGGTCCGAACGGTCGATCCGACTTTGATCTCCGCCGCAACCCTGTCGCCGGTCATCGACTCCTGGCCACCGACCACTGACCACTCACCACTGCCGGACTCCTGACCACCGACCACGGACCACTGACCAGTCCCTTGACCGCTACCCGAAGCTTTCGCCACCACCGCGCGGTTGAGTTCGGCCTTGCGCGCGAGGCGTTCCTTTTCAAGCTTGTTCTTGAGCGCCTTGTCCTCGATCGACGCAATGAAGGCCTTCGACTGCCGGTCGAATTCGTCGATCGTCCGCGCGAGTTCCGCCTCGAACTCCTTGTGCCGTCGTTTTTCCTTCTGGCGGAAGTCGATGTCGAGCTTTGCGTACTTAGAGGCGGTCGCGTCGCGTTCTTCTTCGAGCGCGATGCGAAGATCCTCGGCCTGACGAGTTTCGTTGGAGAGCTTGATCAGGAAGTTTTCGGCTTCGCGTGCGGAGACATCAAGGTTCTCCCGCGCTTTGTCGATGACCTCCGAGCGAATCCCGAAACGTCGCGCGATCTCGATCCCGCTCGACGCGCCGGCGAGCCCGACGAGCAATCGATAAGTCGGCTGGAGCGTCTTTTCGTCAAATTCGACCGAGGCATTGATCACACTTTCGTCGTTCGCGGCATACATTTTGAGCCCGCGATAATGCGTCGAGGCGATGACCTGCGCGCCGATCTTGCGCCGGAACCAGTCGACGACGGCGACGCCGAGCGCCGATCCTTCGTCCGGATCCGTTCCGGTTCCGACTTCGTCGAGCAGCACAAGCGCCGGCGCGCGGCAGGTGTCGAGCATCGAAGCGATGTTCGAGATATGCGACGAGAACGTCGAAAGGTTCGCCGAAAGCGACTGGTGATCGCCGATATCCGCCAGAACCGCACGATAGAACGGAACGCTTGCCGATCTAGCCGGAACCGGAAGCCCCGAGATCGCCATCAGACTCAGCAATCCGGCGGTCTTTAGCACGACCGTCTTTCCGCCCGCGTTCGCGCCGGAGATGATCATCACCGGCTTTTCTGGGTCGAGTCGAAAGGAGACGGGAACCACCGATTTTGGATTTTGGATTTGGGATTTGGGATTGGCTGAATCCTGATCTTCGGTTTTTGACTTTTGACCTTTTTTTTCAGAACTGGGGTATTTGAGATTTGAGATTTGAGATTTGAGATTTGATCCTTCATTTGAATCTCCAATCTTGAATCCTGAATTCTCAGTCCGGAAGCTCTCCTCGAGCAGCGGATGCCGCGCATCGAGAAGTTCGAGAACGCCGTCATCCGAGATTTCGGGAACGACCGCGTGAAATGCGCGGGCGAATTCGACCTTCGCCTTGATGAAGTCGAGCTCTGTCACCGCGGTCACGGCCGCTTCGATCGCCGGAAGTTCGTCGCGCAACCGGTCGGTCAGCGCGTACATGATCCGGGCGACCTCGCGTTCTTCTTTTCCTTTGAGATTCTGGAGTTCGTTGTTGGCCTCGATCACGTCGAGCGGTTCGACGAACACCGTCGCGCCGGACGAAGAGAATCCGTGCGCGACGCCCGAAACCTTGCCGCGGAAGTCGGATTTGACCGGGATCACGTACCGGTCGTTGCGCTGCGTGACGATCGCGTCCTGGATCGCGTCGCCGAGCGAGCGCATCGCCGATTCGAGCGCTTTCTGGAGACGCCCGCGCTGCTGGTTCAATTCGCGACGGATCTTGGCAAGTTCCGGTGACGCCGAATCGTCGATCTCGCCGGACGGAAGAAGTTTTTTGTTGATCTCGGCGGCGGTCTGAAACAACGAGCCCGGGATCGGTCCAACGAGCGCCCAAACAGCAGGCGCGAAATCGCGTTCGGGTGAAACCGCGGATTTCGCAAACAGCGCCTGATTGCAGACGCGGACGATCTCGAGCATCCGCGTCGGTTCGAGCACCGCGCCGCCGATCCGCAGGACGGCGATCGCGTCCGTCGGATCTTCGAGTCCGCTGAACGACCATGAAACCTGTTTTGCTTCGTTCAGCGCGATCGTTTGGCGGATACGTTCGAGATCCTCGTCAAGCGTGCGGCGAGATTCTATCGGTAGCAACAAATCGAACCGCGCACGGCCCATCGGCGTCTGCGCGTAGCGCGCGACGAGGTCGCAAAGACGGTCATATTCAAGTGCTGTCGCGGCCGTTTCGTTCATTGAGTTAAGGATCAGCCGAGGAATTTCGCGCGGACTTCCGGCGTCGGGATCATGCACGCGTCCGTTCTTCCGAACATCTTGTATCTGTATTTCGCGAACGTCTTATAGAAAAAGTCGCGAAGAAATCGCGGGACGATGATCCCGGCGTACGACAAACTCCACGGAAAGCCGAGCCCGCGGGCGATCCTCAGCGCCGCCGTTGAATGGGCGAACGCTTGATCGTCCTCGACGAGGATGATGGAATCAAGTGAGTCGAGACCAAACCGTTCGATGTTTTCGCGCCCGATATCCGACTGCAGCGGCGCAAATCTGAAACGATCGGCCTTGTCGTTCCGTATGATGAAGTTCACGGAACCGTTGCAAAAATTGCAGACTCCGTCGAATAGGACCAGCGGTTTCATAATCGACTACATTCTAATCGCAATCGGCCGCGAAAAACAGTCGCGCAACTTTAGACATGGGAACGCGGAGCTCCGTTGCAATCCGTACCGAATTCATTTATCTTTCGGTAAATTCAAATCAGGCCGGCGACGTTTTGCCAGGACGTTTCCGCAATCGCCTATCCGCAACAGAATTATGAAAATCAGGACATACGGCTTTATTGCCGCTTTGGTCACCGTGTTCGCCTCGATAATGGCGAACGGCCAGAGCCGGCTGGACGTTTATGCGTTGACCAACGCCAGGATCGTCACCGTTTCGGGAGCGACGATCGAGAAGGGAACGGTCGTCATTCGCGACGGGTTGATCGAATCGGTCGGTGCCGACGCCAAGGTTCCCGCGGATGCGCGCGTGATCGACGCGACGGGTCTGACCGTTTATCCGGGCGTCATTGACGCGCTCACGAATCTCGGAGCGCCGCAGCAGGCCGCGCCGACCGGATTCCGCGGCGGCGGTGGAGGCCCACAGGCGTCGCAGACACCGGCGCCGACGAACTCCAATTACCCGGTCGGAATTCAGCCTGAAAAGAGCATCGTCGAAGACCTTCGGGGCGGAGATTCGCAGTTCGACGCGGTTCGCGCGGCGGGATTCACGACCGCGTTGACTTTCAATCCGTCGGGCATGTTCAACGGAACTTCGGCGGTCATCGATCTCGGCGGTGCAAACGTTTCGGACATGATCGTTCGCGATCAGGTCGGGCAGCACTTCACGTTCCGCAGCGTCCAGGGCGGTTTTCCGGGATCGCTTCTCGGAACATTCGCCGAATTCCGCCAGATGATGCTCGACGCCAAACGCCTCCAGTTGTTGCAAAAAGCCTATGCCGCGAATCCGCGCGGAATGAAGCGGCCCGAAAGCGACAAGACGCTCGAAGCTCTTTATCCCGTCGTGAACGGATCGATGCCGTTGATCTTCAATGCGAATACTGAGAACGAGATCGTCCGCGCGCTCGACCTTGCGAAAGAGTTCGGGATCAAAGCGATGATCGCCGGCGGTCAGGACGCGTGGAAGGTCGCCGATCGTCTCAAGTCGCAGAACGTTGCGGTCCTTCTATCGCTCAATTTTCCGAAACGAACGGCCGCGGCATCACCGGAAGCAGATCCGGAAACGTTGGAAACATTGAGGTTCCGGGCGGAAACACCGAAAGGGCCGAAGATCCTGGCAGACAAGGGCGTGAAGTTCGCGTTTCAATCCGGCGGACTTACGAGCCTCGCCGACTTTTTCGCTAATGCCGCAAAAGCGACTGAAAGCGGGCTGTCGAAGGACACGGCTTTAAGGGCGATGACGCTCGGATCCGCCGAGATACTCGGTATCGCCGATCGCACCGGAAGCATCGAGGCCGGCAAGATCGCGAACCTGGCCGTCGTCAGGGGCGATCTGTTCGCGAAAGACCGGTTTGTTTCGCACGTCTTCGTCGACGGCCGGCTTTTCGAACAAAA
>JAKOSS010000279.1 GCA_029777145.1 Acidobacteriota bacterium
CAGGCGTTCGGCTTTTACTTCACACGAGTACTGCCGCGCATCGGCGGCGCCGTCAGCGGCTCGCGCGGCGCTTACGAGTACCTTCCGAACTCCGTTTCGCGATTCCCCGACCAGAAGAATCTCGTCCGCATGCTCGAAGAAGTCGGCTTCACCGACGTCCGCTACCGCAACCTCACGGGCGGGATCGCCGCTTTGCATTTGGGAACGAAAAAGTAATAGAATCAGGGGTCTTTTCCACCGCTCGCGATGAAATACAAGGTCATCAATATTCTGCGACAGCTCGGACTGTTGGTGCTCGTAGTCTGGACGGTCGTATCGCTGGTGACACTTCTGATCGAACTCGTTCCGGGAGACCCCGCAGTCGCGATCCTCGGCGAGAATGCGACCCCGGAACAGATCGAATCCTTCCGCTTGAAGCATGGCCTCGACAAGCCGGCGTTCTTTTTTACATACTCGCGCGATCCGGAACTTTACCGCGGGATCCAGGAATTCCAGCAGCAACCGAAGGAACAGGAACGACGCAACGGCCAATGGTCCGTTTCGAACGCCGTCGAAGATCTGATCGTCGAGGTGCGCGTCCGCGAGTTCCGTTGGCACGGCGCCGACAACCGCTACCTGAATTACTGGACCGGCGTCCTGCACGGAGATCTTGGAAACTCATTCAAGACCGACACGCCGGTGCTGAATCTGATCCTCGAGCGATACCCGAACACGATCAAGCTGGCGCTTGCGGCGATGTTTATCGCGATCCTCATCGCGATTCCGCTCGGCGTCCTCGCCGGAACCCGCAAAGGATCGCTCATCGACAACTTTTCATCGTTTTTCGCGCTGCTCGGGATCTCGCTTCCGACCTTCGTGATCGGACCTTTTCTCGTTTACATTTTCGCGGTCAAGCTTCAGATCTTCAGCGCGACCGGAAGCATTTATCCCGAAGACATTGTCCTCCCGGCGGTGACGCTCGGAGCGGCGCTGTCGGCGATCCTGACGCGTATGGTCCGCAGTTCGGTGATCGAGGAACTCGGCGAGGACTACGTCAGAACGGCCCGCGCGAAAGGACTGAGCGAACGCACCGTCGTTTACAAGCACGTATTGAAAAACGGATTGATCCCGGTCGTGACGATCCTCGGCCTGCAGCTCGGAGTTCTGCTCGCCGGTTCGATCATCACCGAGAAGATCTTCGCCTGGCCCGGACTCGGCCTCTTGCTACTCGATGACGGCATCGCCAAACGCGATTACCGGCTGGTCCAGGGATGCGTGCTCGCGATCAGCGTGACGTACATTTTTGCTAACGCCCTGACCGACTGGATCTATCGCCGGCTCGATCCGAGGATCAGACTCTCTTAATGAATCGACTTGGATACATCGGATTCGCGATCATCGCTGTCATCGTCTTGACGGCGGTCTTTGCTCCGTTGTTCGCGTCATGGGATGCGGCGACCGTTCCGGACACCGCGCTGAGATTGGCATCGCCGTCCGAAGCACATTGGTTCGGCACCGACGTTCTCGGGTACGACGTTTTCTCGCGGGTCGTGTACGGCGCCCGGATCTCGCTGCAGGTCGGCGTCACGGTGACGATCATCTCGGCGATCTTCGGAATGGTCATCGGTGCGGTCGCGGGTTTTTACGGCGGCTTCGTCGACAAATTCCTTTCGGGTTACCTGTTCAACGTTTTTCTCGCGTTTCCCGGATTGCTGCTGGCGATCGCGCTCGTCGCATTCCTCGGGGCCGGGCTCGGTAAGATGATCCTGGCGTTGTGCATCATCGGCTGGGTCGGCTACGCGCGGGTCATGCGCGGCCAGGTCCTGAAGGTCCGCGAATTCGACTTCGTTCAGGCAGCGCGGGCGCTCGGCGCGAGCAACCTCCGCATTCTTTTCATTCACATCTTGCCGAATGCGATCCAACCGCTCATCGTCCAGGCATCGCTCGGAATGGCCGGCGCGGTTCTTTCCGAAGCGTCGCTATCGTTTCTCGGACTCGGGATCCCGCCGCCGACACCGTCGTGGGGAACGATGATCGAGGACGCGCGGACGACCTATACGATCGCGCCGCACACGCTTCTTTTTCCGGGTCTCGCGATCGCGCTGACGGTTCTCGCGTTCAATTTCATCGGCGACGGCCTCCGCGAATATCTCGATCCGAAACAACGCCGCCGCTAAAGTTCACTCATGAGTAACGGTTTCAAAATCGTCCCGCTCGGAATCGACGCGGTATCCGTCGAGTTTGGCGACGTCATCGCCGTCGAGCTCAACGAACGCGCGATCGCGTTTGCCGACGCGATCTCCGCGGATCCGTTCGATGGACTTTCCGAGGCGTTTCCCGCGTATTCGTCGGTGACGGTGACGTTCGATCCGAGTGCCGTCCGGAGGATGTCAGCGGGCGGCGAAACCGTCTTCGAAACGGTCTCGACGATCATTTCGAATCGAATTTCGCAAGGATTTCCGGCATTGCCGGCCAACTCCCGGATCGTCGAGATCCCCGTTGATTTTTCGTCTTCCGCCGGTCCGGATCTTTCGGAATGCGCCGAACGGAGCGGAATTCCAGTCGACGAATTCATCAAGTTTTTCACGTCGGGCGAATACCGCGTCTTCATGCTCGGATTCCTGCCGGGGTTCGCGTACATGGGAACCGTCGACGAAAAACTCGCGCAGCCGCGCCGCGACGTTCCGCGCAACCGTGTCGAGAAAGGAAGCGTCGGGATTGCCGGGCGGCAAACCGGAATTTACCCGCTGGCGTCGCCCGGCGGCTGGCAGATAATCGGGCGCACCACCCTCGAATTGTTTACCCCTGAATCTGCGCGTCCAGCGTTGCTTTCGTCGGGCGATCGCGTTCGATTCGTAGAAATTTGATGGGAATTCTCATCCGAAAATCCGGTCTGCTCGCGACGTTCCAGGACCTGGGGCGACAGGGATTCGGTCGCTTCGGCGTCAATCCCGGCGGCGTCATGGACACGGCTGCGGCACGGATCGCGAACGCGCTCTGCGGAAATGGCGACTCCGAAGCGGTGCTCGAGATGAACTTCCCCGCTCCGGAGATCGAATTCACGTCGGCGTGCGTCTTTGCGGTCTGCGGAGCGGATCTCGACGCGCGGCTGAACGGCTCACCGATGCGTTCGGGATGCCTGCAAACCGCCACCCGCGGCGATGTCATCGCTTTCCCGCGCCGGCGTTCCGGAGCGATCGCTTGTCTGGCCGTCCGCGGCGGTTTCGCGCTCGATGAATGGCTCGGAAGCCGCGGCACAAATCTCGCCGCCGGATACGGCGGATTCGGCGGACGCGCACTGGCGAGCAGCGATGAGATCGAATTCCGTGAACAGCATGATTCCGCTCCGGATCTGAGGGCGTCGCGGACGCTTTCGCCGATCTCAACCGCGTTTCCGACCGTGAGATTCATGCGCGGCCCCGAATTCGACCTTCTGACAAACGAATCTGCCGATGTCCTGCGGAAGATTACCTTCGCGATCACCCCAAATTCGAACCGCATGGGATTCCGGCTCGCCGGCCCGAAACTGAGGCCGAAGCGACTGTTTGAAATGATCTCGTCGGGCGTCAATTTCGGAACGATCCAACTGCTTCCGGACGGTCAAATGATCATCCTGATGGCCGACCACCAAACCACCGGCGGCTACCCGCGTATCGCGACGATCATCCCGACCGATCTTCCGCTCGTCGCGCAACTCGCCGCCGGCGACAAGATCGGCTTTCACGAGGTCGCGATCGACGAGGCGGAGCGCCTTTTCTTCACGTTTGAAAGGGATTTGAATTTGCTGCGGAC
>JAKOSS010000280.1 GCA_029777145.1 Acidobacteriota bacterium
GCCCCGTGTTTTACGTCGGCGGCGGCGTCGTGCATGCCGGCGGAAACCGCGAACTCGCGCAGCTCGTCGACCGCCTCGCGATCCCGGTGAACATCACGCTCATGGGCCTGAGCTGTTTCCCGTCGGCGCACCCGCGATCGCTCGGGATGCTCGGGATGCACGGAAGTTACGCCGCGAACATGTCGATCTCGGAAGCGGATCTGATCATTGCCATCGGTGTCCGTTTCGACGATCGCGTCACCGGCGATCTCAAGAAGTTCGCGCCGCACGCCGAGATCGTTCACGTCGATATCGACGAATCGTCGATCGACAAGAACGTCAAAACGCACATCTCGCTTGTCGGGAACGCCAAGGACGTGATGCAGCAGATGCTCGACTCGCTCGACCGCCGTCCGGCCCCGGCCGAAACGCGTCTCGACGCCTGGTGGGAAACGATCCGCGCGTGGCAGTCGCAGGCGCCGCTGACATACGAAAAGCACCCGGACATCATCCGCCCGCAGCAGCTTTGTGAGGAGATCAGCCGCCTAACGGACGGCGACGCGATCATCACGACCGATGTCGGGCAGCACCAGATGTGGCTCGCGCAGTTCTACAAGTTCAGGCACCCGCGGTCGTTTCTGACCTCCGGCGGCCTCGGCACGATGGGCTACGGATTTCCGGCGGCGATCGGAGCGCAGCTCGCCAAGAGCGGAAAGCTCGTCGTCGCGTTCGTCGGTGACGGCGGATTCCAGATGACCATGCAGGAACTCGCGACGGCGGTCCAATACCGCGCGAACGTCAAGGTGATCGTCATGAACAACGGCTTCCTCGGCATGGTCCGCCAGTGGCAGGAAGTCTTTTACGACAACAATTATTCGGAGGTCGACATGCAGTTCCAGCCCGATTTCGTGAAACTCGCGGAATCGTTCGGCGCTGTCGGTCTCAGAGCGGATCATCCGTCAAAACTGACGGAAGTGCTCGAAAAAGGATTCGCGATCGACGGTCCGGTCGTCATGGACATCGTCGTTTCGCAGGAAGAGAACGTGTACCCGATGGTGCCGCCGGGCGCCGGGCTAAAGGAGATGATCTTACGATGACACATTACATTACGGTCGAAATGGTGAACAGATTCGGCGAGCTCGCGCGGGTCGTCAACCTGATCAGCGGTCGCGGATTCAATATCGAAAAACTGCACGTCGACAAGACGGCGACGCCTGAGATCTCGAAGGCGAAGCTGCTTCTCGACGGCGAGAAGGACAAGGTCGACATCCTGCTCAAGCAGATCAACCGACAGGTCCGGGTGACCGAAGCGCGGCTCGTCGCCGAGACCGACGACGAGTTCTGCAAAGGGTAGGAGACTTGGCCACGAATTTCGCAAATTTCGCGAAATGGGGAGAAAAAAATCCGTGTGAATCCGCGCAATCCGCGGCGAAAAGTATTCCGCGGCTTGGGTTCAAGACGGTCGAACGCAACTAATCAGGAAGCAAACCAATGAAAGTTTTTTACGACAACGACGCGAACGCGCAGCTGATCAAGAACAAGCGGGTCGCGGTCATCGGATACGGTTCACAGGGCCACGCCCATGCGAACAATCTTAAGGATTCCGGCGCCGACGTCATCGTCGGATTGCCGGAAGGCAGCAAATCGTGGGACAAAGCGCGCGCCGCGGGACTCGAAGTGATGCACACGCGCGACGCGGCAGCGGCGGCTGACGTCATCATGATCCTTGTGCCGGACGAACTGGCTCCGAGCGTTTACCGCAACGAGATCGAGCCGGTGCTGACGCCCGGAAAATATCTCGCGTTCGCACACGGATTTTCGGTCCACTTCAAAAAGATCGTGCCGCCGGCTGACGTCAATGTCTTCATGGTCGCGCCGAAAGGCCCCGGTCATCTCGTCCGGAGTGAATACGTCAAAGGCGCCGGTGTGCCCTGTCTTCTGGCGGTTTACCAGGATGTGTCGGGCGATACGAAAGAGGTCGGGCTGTCGTACGCGTCGGCGATCGGCGGCGGCCGCGCGGGCGTCATCGAAACAAACTTCCGCGAAGAGACCGAGACCGATCTTTTCGGCGAACAGGCGGTTCTTTGCGGCGGTCTGACGGCGCTGATCCAAGCCGGGTTCGAGACGCTGACCGAAGCGGGATACGCGCCGGAAATGGCGTATTTCGAGTGTCTCCACGAAATGAAGCTGATCGTCGATCTGCTTTACGAAGGCGGCATCGAGAATATGCGTTACTCGGTTTCGAACACCGCCGAATACGGCGATCTGACACGCGGACCGCGGGTCGTGACCGATGCCACGAAGGCCGAAATGAAGCGCATCCTCGGCGAGATCCAAAGCGGCCAGTTTGCCGACGAATGGATGAGCGAATGCGACAACGGCAAGCAGAATTTCACGCGGCTCGAGAACGAAGGGCGCGAACACCAGATCGAAGAGGTCGGCGCGCGTCTGCGCGCAATGATGCCGTGGCTCAGCAAGAACCGGCTGGTTAATACGGCAAAGAATTGAACTTTGATCTTGGATCTTTGATCTTGACCGTTTGATCTTCGACCTTTGATCTTGGACCTTTGATCTTGGACCTTTGGGTCGTGAGACCTCGATTTCAAACTCAAGGACCAAAGATCAAAGACCAAAGACCAAAGACCAAAGACCAAAGACCAAAGACCAAAGATCAAAGATCAAAGATCAATGATCAAAGATCAAAGATCAAAGATCGCTAAATCTATGTTTTACGATTGGAAACACGAAAAGGAACGTACCGTTGCACACGGCTACAACCGCGGGGTGGCGGCCGGCGAGAAGCTCATGATGGCTCATGTCCGGCTTGAGACCGGAACGATCACGGCGTCTCACAAACACGTTTACGAGGAGATCGTTTACGTCGTCAGCGGCCGGTGGGAGATCACCGTCGACGGCGTCACGACCGTCGTCGAGGCCGATCAGTCGCTGACGGTTCCGTCGAACGCGGAGCACTCGGCCGTCGCGCTCGACGAAACACTTGCCGTGGTGGCGACGAATTTTCGGCCCGAATGGAGCGAGAACAGCGACCTGTGGCTTCATTACAACGCCGAGAATCACCTGTGGGCAGTTTGAGATTTTGGATTCTGATTTTGGAATTTGGGTAGGCCCGATATGGAGATATTGCTCCGATTGTATTACCGTTGACCGAGGCAATCCAAAATCCAAAATCCCAGATCTAAAATTGAAAGACCGTGAGCGAGCCAAGCATAAAATCACCGCGCGACGAGATCGATGCGATCGATATCGAAATCCTCAAACTGCTGAACCGGCGGGCCGGGATCGCGTTGCGCGTCGGCGCCGCGAAATCGAATGTCGACACGTCGCTGTGCGATCCGCAGCGCGAATTTGAAGTTATCGAGCGATTGACGCGCGAGAATTCGGGACCGTTCGACGCGACGAGCATCGAGAACATCTTCCAGCGGATCATCGACGAATCCCTTTACCTTCAGCAGCGAAACTTTCAGCGGTCGCCTGAACATGAAGCAGGAACGACCGAAGACCTCGAACACATCGAAAAGCGTTCGCGCGTCGCGTTTCAGGGCGAACACGGCAGTTTCAGCGAGGAAGCCGCGCAGCGGATCCTCGGCGACGAGATCCAAACGGTTCCGTGCCGAACGTTCGACGATCTTTTTGCGTCGATCGACAACGGCGACGCCGATCTGATCCTCTCGCCGCTCGAGAATTCACTCGTCGGATCGGTCCATCGCTGCTACGACCTGCTGCTCGCAAGTTCGCTCAGCATCGCCGCGGAAGTCGTGCTTCCGATCGCGCATTTCCTCGTCGGGCCGCCCGACGCGACCTTTGAATCCGTCAAGACCGTCGAATCGCATCCGGTCGCGCTCGCGCAGTGCGAACGGTTCTTTGCCGCGCACCCCGAATTGACCGGAGTCGCGGCGGACGACACGGCGGGGAGCGTCATGCGCGTCGTCGAAAGCGGCGATCCGTCGCGGGCGGCGATCGGCGGAAAACGCACGGCGGCGATCTACGGCGGGAAGATCCTGCGCGAACACATCGAGGACCATTCCGAGAATTTCACGCGTTTCGCGCTTTTGACGAACTCGCCGGAGCCGGGTCCGAAAGGATCGAAGATCTCGTTGATCGTACGCTTGAAGCACCAACCCGGCGCGCTGCACAACGCGATGCGGCCCTTCGTCCGACGCGGCATAAATCTTTTGAAGATCGAGAGCCGGCCGATCAAAGGAATGCCCTCGGAGTTCAATTTTTACTTCGATCTTCAGGCGCCGGCGAACGAAAGCGAGCTCC
>JAKOSS010000281.1 GCA_029777145.1 Acidobacteriota bacterium
GCCGAGAACGTTTTCTGGGTTCCCAAAGAAGCGCGTTGGGAACATCTGCAGGCAAACGCCAAGCAGCCCAACGTCGGCAATCTGGTCGATGATGCGATGGTTGCCATCGAGCGCGACAACCCGCGGCTCAAAGGAGTTCTGCCGAAAGATTACGCGCGGCCCGCGCTCGACAAACACCGGCTCGGCGAACTGATCGATCTTGTCGGCACGATCGGTCTCGGAGACCGTGAAAACCGCGCGCGCGACATCCTCGGCCGCGTTTATGAGTATTTCCTGAGCCAGTTCGCCAGCGCCGAAGGCAAAAAAGGCGGTCAGTTCTACACGCCGTCATGTATCGTCAGGCTACTGGTCGAGATGCTCGCGCCGTACAAGGGACGAATCTACGATCCTTGTTGCGGTTCGGGCGGAATGTTCGTCCAGTCCGAGAAGTTTGTCGAAGCCCACGGCGGACGTCTCGGCGACATCAGCATTTACGGACAGGAAAGTAACCCGACGACGCGGCGCCTCGCCGTAATGAACCTCGCGATCCGCGGCATCGAGGCCGATTTCGGCCCCGAACACGCCGACACGTTCAGGCGCGATCTTCATCCCGATCTGCGGGCCGACTTCGTCATCGCCAACCCGCCGTTCAACGATTCCGACTGGGCGCGCAAGGACGACGATGTCCGCTGGAAATACGGCGTTCCGCCGAAAGGCAACGCCAACTTCGCGTGGGTCCAGCATTTCATCCATCATCTGGCGCCGAACGGGATGGCCGGCTTCGTTCTCGCCAACGGCAGCATGTCGTCAAATCAATCGGGCGAAGGCGATATCCGCAAGGCACTTGTCGAGGCCGACCTTGTCGATTGCATGGTCGCGCTGCCCGGACAGCTTTTCTACAGCACGCAGATCCCGGTTTGTCTGTGGTTTATCGCAAAAAACAAGATCGACGGCGTTCGTCGCAATCGTTCCGGAGAAACACTCTTCATTGACGCCCGCAAGATGGGGACGATGACAGACCGTGTCCACCGCGAACTGACGGAGGAAGACATAAACCGAATCGTCAGCACATACCACAAGTGGCGCGAGGATTTCCCTACGGTCGAAGGACAACTGACCACTGACGGATCGGCATACGCCGATCAATCGGGATTCTGTAAATCCGCAACAGCCGCCGAGATCGCCGAACACGGCCACGTCCTCACCCCCGGCCGCTACGTCGGCGCGGAAGAAGTCGAAGACGACGGCGAACCGTTCAATGAAAAAATGAAACGCCTCGTCGCGGAACTCAACTCGCAGTTCGAGGAATCGGCAAGACTCGAAGAACAGATCAAAACCAACTTGCGGGGGATGGGGTATGAATAATCCAAGAGTTGGCCAGTTCCGCGACATTGCCGAAATTGTTATGGGACAATCGCCGCCGAGTGAAGAGTGCAATAACACGGGAACGGGGTTGCCGTTACTGAATGGTCCAACCGAATTCGGATCTCACCATCCGAGTCCAAAACAATTCACAAGCAACCCAAGGAAGGTTGCGCGTCGAGGTGACATTTTGTTTTGCGTTCGAGGTTCCACGACCGGGAGAATGAATTGGGCTGACCGCGATTATGCAATTGGCCGTGGGTTGGCGGCGATTCGCGCGAAAGATGACTTAAACGAAAATCCTTTCTTGCGGGCGGTCATGGAGCTTGAGTTACCCAATCTTCTTTCGGCAGCCACGGGCTCAACCTTCCCGAATCTCAGTCGCGATCAACTTGGCTCCTTCGAACTACGAATACCGGCGAAGGCGAGACGGTTAGAAATCTCGTCGATCGTCAAGTGTTTCGATGACAAAATCGAACTCAACCGTCGCATGAATGCGACGCTTGAAGAGATGGCCCGGGCAC
>JAKOSS010000282.1 GCA_029777145.1 Acidobacteriota bacterium
AAGGAGATCAACGAACTCGATCTTTCGAAACCGATCCCCGACGAACTCCAACTCGTCGGCGACATGATGCTTCACGACAGTTTTTACCGCTCGTCCGTTTTCCATTCGAGCAGCTACGGCATCAAGGCTTCGACGTTCTTCAGGCAATATTTCGACAATCAGTTTTCGTCGCTCCGGACCATTCTCTCGAATCACTATTACAGCGCAAGTTTCGATCATCCGACGGACCGGGAAAGCCTTAACCGGATCATCGAGGCTTCACGTTTCGATCTGGATTCGCTTCGCGATCCCTGGGATCAGGCGTATCAGGTCGGATTCAGCGTCGAACGAACCTACGATGTGATGACGATAAAGTCGTCGGGACCCGATAAAGTGTTCGGCAATGCGGACGACATCAATGCCTCGGTCCATCAGTTCCTGTACACGCCGGCGCTGAAAATCAGGATCGACAAGGCGCTGACGGACTATCACGCGAGGACCGGCGGATTCATACGCGACGAGCAAACGTTGCTGAACGAACTCGGCGTCGGTGAACTTCGCGATCGCTTTGGATCCAAATACGGAATGGCGTTCACGGTCACAGGCAAGTACTACCGAACTGCCATTCGAAGCGCCGGACCGGATCGCAAACTCGAAGAGCGAGCCTATCTCGGCGACGATTTCGAAGTTTACTCGCACGATACGGATTACTTCGTTGAACGCGAAAAGCGAATCGCCTCGATTCTGGAAGGCGCCGATCCCTACCCGACCGACGAACCGTCGTTCAAACAAGCGCTGAAGAAAGGCGGACTCGATTTCGACGCCCTCCGCGACGGAAACAACGAACGGTTGTATGTGATCATTACGCGGGGATCCCGATATTCGGACCGTGTCACCACCGAGAAGGTTCAGAAGTACGGTGAGGAAACCGTGACCGAGAGACGCATTGTGACACCGGTTACGCAGGAAGTTCTCTACATCACCATCAAAGGAGTCGGCGACGACCGCAAGCGCGGAACCTGGGACGACCCGGTCTTTGCCTCGTACGCGAAAGTTATGTCGGAACGGACGAAAGACGACGCCGTGCCAAAGTCGCCGGTGATCCAGCCGGTTTCGTTCAAAGTCGGCGGATCGATCGCCGGAATCGTCACCGATCCGAATGGTTCTGCGGTACCAAATGCAAAAATCACCGCGACCAACGACGCGACCGGAAACGAAGCAGGAACGACAACCGGCTCTGATGGCGGCTTTCTGCTGACAAATCTCGCGCCCGGAAAATACAGCGTCCGTGCGAGTTCAAACGGCTTCCAAGATTCTGTCCGTTCGGCGGTGCCGGTCACGGCCGGCGCAACGACCCGGCTTAACCTTACTCTTGCGGTTGGTAGTGTCTCGGCGACAGTTGAGGTTGCGGATGAATCGACGGTGACCGTCGATGTGTCGTCGTCCAAAGTCGCGACTTCCATGTCCGCGCAGGCGCCTGAAGCGTTGCCGAAAGGAGCCGAATTTTCCAGCCTCCTCAAACTCGCCCCGGGAGTTACGGTCGACGGGGCGAGCGGAAGCGAGAACGTCTTCGTGGTCGACGGCAAAAAGGTGGTTCGAACGCCGGACGGAAAATACGTTCCGTATGTCGAGAAGTCGACACCGCGGCTGCGGTCATATTTCCCCGAGACACTGCTATGGAAACCGGAGATCGTCACCGATAAGGACGGAAAGGCCTCGGTCGAGTTCAAGATGGCGGACAACATCACGACGTGGAAGCTTTACATGATCGCCTCGACAAAAGACGGTCGACTCGGCGTCGCCGAGAAAGAAGTCCCGGTCTTCCAGCCGTTCTTCGTCGATCTGGATCCGCCGAAATTCCTGACCGACGGCGACGAGATCCACCTGCCGACGCAGGTCCGCAACTACACGAAGTCCAAACAGAAGGTCGACGTGACGATGGACCGGTCGGACTGGTTCACCTTCCTTTCGGATCAGCGACGGAGCGTCGAGGTCGACAAGAACGCCGCGGCGAACGCGGTCTTCGGATTCCGCGCGGTGACGCCCGTCAAGGACGGAAAACAACGGGTAACGGCCGACGGACAGACCGACTCGGACGCGATCGAGAAAACCGTGACGGTGCGTCCGAACGGTGAAGAGATCCCGAGAACCGAGTCGCGTCTTTCGGACAAAGCGGATTTCGATCTTGGATTCCCCGCGAATGCGCTTCAAAACACGCCGCGAGCAGAACTCAAGATCTTCCCGAACATGATGGCCCACGTCACCGAAGCGGTCGAGGGGCTGATCCAACGGCCTTACGGCTGCGGCGAGCAAACGATCTCGTCGACGTACCCGAACCTGATGATCCTCAAATTCGACGACGGGCTGAAGGATGAGGATCGGCCGCTTTCGAGCCGGGTCGTGCGAAAACGCGCGGACCGGTATTTGAAGGCCGGATACGAACGGCTGCTCGGTTATCAGTCGGCCGACGGCGGATTCTCGTACTGGGGCGGAAAATCCGAATCCGATGTGTCGCTGACCGCATACGCGATCCGGTTTCTAACGGACGCGTCGAAGCTGCTCGAGGTCGATCCCGAAACGATCAAGCGGGCGCAGGCATTCCTTGCCTCGGCGCAACGCGCGGACGGAAGCTGGACCAAAGTTTACCCGTGGGATAAAGGCGAAGATCTGAATCGGACGATGATCATGACGACCCACATCACGCGAACGCTCGCAAGATCGGGGATCAATGATGACACGGTTAAGAAAGCTCTCGCTTACCTCAAGAAGCGGAACGCGGAGATCGACGAGCCGTATGCGTTGGCGAATTATGGCCTCGCGGCGCTCGACTCGGGCGACGTCGAGACGGCTCGCGCTGTCGCGGACAAACTGGCGTCGATGGCGATTGCCGAGGGCTCCGACCGCGTTTATTGGAAACTCGAAACGAACACCCCATTCTACGGCTGGGGAACGCCCGGCCGGATCGAGACGACGGCTCTGGTCGTCCAGCTTTTTGTCAGACTGGAACAGTCAGGACTTTTCGACCAAGTTCAAAGATCAAAGATCGAAGATCAAACATCAAAAGCAACGCTGTTCCTGCTAAAGAACAAGGACCGTTACGGCGTCTGGTATTCGACGCAGGCGACGATCAACGTCCTCGACGCGCTGCTCGCAACGCTCACGAAGCCGTCCGCGCAGACCGTCACGGTCTTGGTCGGCGGCACCGTCGTGCGAACGATCGAGATTCCCGCGGATCAGATCGAACCGGCGACCGTCGATATCACCGACCGGATCGCGCCGGGAACAAAGGTCGAGGTTGCGACGTCCAACGAATCGAAGATCCTCTCCCAGCTCGTCATGTCGCATTACGTCGATTGGAAAGACTCGCTTTCTACATACCGAAACGTCAATCAGTCGCGAGCGGTCGAGCTTGGCTACACGTGCGACAAGCTGAACGCAAAGATCATGAGCACGGTCACCTGCAGCGTCAGCGCCGAGCGTGTCGGGTTCAGAGGCTACGGAATGCTGCTCGCCGAGATCGGGATCCCGCCGGGAGCCGAGGTCTCGCGCGAATCGCTTGAAAAGGCGTTGGAGTCGAATTGGAGCCTGAGCCGGTACGAGGTCCAACCGGACCGCATCGTGCTCTACATGTGGGCAAATCCCGGCGGCACGAAGTTCTCGTTCTCGTTCAAGCCGCGGTACGGGATCAACGCGCAAACTCCGGCATCGGTGCTGTACGACTATTACAACGAGGAAGCCAAGGCGACGGTCGCCCCGATCCGCTTCAAGTTCGACTAGCCATTTGGGATGTTGGATGTCGGATGTGGGATTTTTGACTGGAGCGCAAGCGGCCCGCTTGCATGCGTCGCAGACGCAACGGCATTTGCGAATTGGGATTGCGGAATTCGGATCGCGACTGTAGCGCAAGCGCCGACG
>JAKOSS010000283.1 GCA_029777145.1 Acidobacteriota bacterium
ACACGGATCATCGTCGTCAAGTTCGACGATCCCGATTCGCGCCGGTCCGGCCTCAGAAATCTCGCGGCGCTGATGATCGACAATGAACTCGGCCCGGTGGCGGTTCCGCCGTGGCTTCGGGCGGGCCTGCTCGAGTATCTCTCAGGCGCTGTTTTCGATCCGCCGCGCGGCAAAGTGCCTGCAAACTCGGCGCTCACGAGTCCTTCGATCGGGGCGATCCTCGACACCGATCACTTCGCTTTCAATCGTCAGACACGGGAAACCCGGTCCGGATTCGTTGCGCGCGCGACCGCCCTGACGGCCTTCTTGATGAGATCCACGAAAGGTTCGCTCGCCGAACTCTGCTCGACGCTGGACGCCGGACTCCCGGTACGAGTCGCGTTTGAGCGCGTCTTCGGACTCGACGTTGAAGCGATCGACCGCGCGGCGTCTCAATCGTACCCGCGTCTCATTCTCAGGCCGGTGCCGTTCGGCGGCGCGATCGCGACTTACACGTCGGCGGCGGCAAGGCTGATCGACGCCGAGATCCTGTTGGGGATCGGTGAGGGGCAGAGGGCAGCGGCGTTGATCGACAAGACACGACCTGACGCGGAGTCGTTCGTTCTTCAGGGATTGGCCGAGAGTTCCGCGGGCCTTTTCGACCAGGCTGAAAAGTCGTTGACGCGGGCTTCCGTCGTCGATCCGCGCAACGCCGACGCCTACTTCGCATTGAGCCGGATGCTGATCTCGAAGGAGACGACGGAATTCGGACTTTCGTCGTCGATCTCGGTCGATGTCGCCGATCGCGTCCGCGCCTTGCTTCGGAGATCGATCGAACTTGCGCCCGATTTCGGTGATTCGTACGCGCTGCTCGCCTTCGTCAACGCCGTCCGCGAAGAGCAGGTCAGTGCGACGATCGATCTCATGAAGAAAGCGCTTGCGCTCGCTCCCGGGAATCCGTGGTACCGAATGCGGATGGCTGAACTGCAGGTAGCCGACCGGAATTTCGCGAACGCCCGTGAGACCGTTCTCGCGGTTCGTCGGACCGCCGGCGACGATCCGTTGAGGATCTACGCCGAAAACACGCTGACACGCATGAATTCGCTCGAGACGCAGCTCGCGTCGCTCGGCCGGCGCAATCAAAAGCAGTCCGACGTCATCACGGACGAACCGCTCAGCGATGAAGAGATCGCGCGGCGCCGCGCGATTGCGACCAACGAATCGCTCAATATTGCGCTGCGGATTCCCGGCGAGGGCGAAGAACGCGTGATCGGGACGATCGACCGCGTCGAGTGCGGAACGAACGGCGCGTCCGTTTCGGTCAGAACCGGCGGCGAGCGGATCATTCTCTGGAATCGGTCAGTCGAGAACGTCGTCCTGGTTTCGTACGTCGACAAGCTCGTCAATTCCGAATTCGGCTGCGGGATCGCGGCGCGGCAGCAGACGGCCGTCATCACGTTCAGGAAATCAAGCACGGCGAACGGCGCGGACGAACTGATCTCCATCGAGTTCGTGCCATCCTCGTTTACATTCACCAAACGATAGTTCGAAACTTTTGAAACCCGCCTTCGCCTTTTCCCGTCTTTCAAAGTGTTCTAGAATTCCTTCAAAAACCTGAGAAAAACACCATGAGAAAACCGACAGTCGTCTTCTTGTTGATTTTCTGCTTTGTCTTGAACGGAGCCGTTCCGGCACGTGCGCAAAGCAGCGACGATATTTACGCCAAGATCCGCAAAGAGGGAATGGAGAATTCCCAGATCATGCGGACGCTTCATTTTTTCACCGACGTTTACGGGCCGCGCCTGACGGGCTCGCCGAACCAAGTGGCGGCCGCGAACTGGGCCGCGAAACAAATGACCGAGTGGGGATTTGAAAATGCCGCGCTCGAACCGTGGGAGTTCGGTCACCCCGGCTGGGTAAACGAGCGCGCTTCGGGCTTCATCACGTCGCCGGTCCAGGATTCGCTGGTCTTTGAGGTCCTCGCGTGGACGCCGGGAACCAAGAAGAAGGGCGTTCGCGGTTCGGCCTTCCAACTGAAAGTTCCGATGAAGCCGAATCCGAACAATCCGAACTTCATGATGCCGCCGACCGAAAGCGAACTGAACGCATACTTTGAGAGCGTGAAATCGCAGATCAAGGGCAAGATGGTGCTCGTCGGCAAACCCGCGGTGATCCCCGTCAACATCAACCCGCCGGCAAAACGGATCGACGACGAAACGATCAAACAACGCTTTGATCCGAACGCGCAGCGGCAGCAACAGAACTTCTTCCCGCAGGCTCCGCGCCCGCAACCCGGTCAGCTCACGAACCAGCAGCTTGCCGAGCGTCTCGACCAGTTCCTCGTCGACAACAAGGCGGCGGTCCGCGTCAACGACGCCGGCCGCGAACACGGTCAGATCCGCGCCTTCAACAACCGCAGTTTCGACGTCACGAAGGCAGTTCCGACGGTCGTCATGCGCAATGAAGATTACGGCCGGATCTGGCGCCTGATGGACGACAACACACCCGTCAGCCTTGAATTCAACATTCAGAACCGGATCATTCCCGAAGGCACGACCTCGTACAACACCGTCGCCGAGATCACCGGCACGGACAAAAGGGACGAAGTGATCATGCTCGGAGGCCATCTTGATTCGTGGCACGCCGCGACGGGCGCGACCGACAATGCGATCGGCTGCGCGGTCATGATGGAAGCGGCGAGGATCTTGAAGTCGCTCGGCGTGAAACCGCGCCGGACGATCCGCGTCGCGCTCTGGTCCGGCGAGGAACAGGGACTTCTTGGATCGCAGGCATACGTCAAGAAGCATTTCGGATCGTTTGAGGAGAAACAGCCCGGATACGAAAAGTTCGGCGGCTATTTCAACATCGATTCGGGAACGGGACGCGCCCGCGGAATGTCGGTTTTCGGCCCGCCCGAGACGGCGACCGTCCTGCGAGATGCGCTCGCTTCGTTCTCTGACTACGGATTCGTCGGCGTGATGGCAAGCCGCAGCCGCAATCTC
>JAKOSS010000284.1 GCA_029777145.1 Acidobacteriota bacterium
ATCTTCGTCCATTGCGGGGCGCTGAGCGTCGGCATTCGCGGAAAGCTCGGCCTTCCCAGCAAGTTCGATCTGAGACTTTCAAACCCGCTCGAGGTCCACAAACTCGCGAGCGAATTCCCGAAAGTCAATTTTGTCATCCCGCATTTCGGGGCGGGCCTGTGGCGCGAAACGCTGATGGCAGCGGAACTGTGTCCCAATATCTACATCGACACGTCGAGCAGCAACAAATGGATGCGATACGAAGCCGCCGACCTCGATCTGCGGAAGGTTTTCGAGCGGACGCTCGCGGTCGTCGGACCGCATCGACTGCTGTTCGGCACGGATTCGTCATTTTTCCCGCGCGGTTGGAACGCGGAGATTCTCGACATGCAGATCGACGCGCTGGGCAAGCTCGGAATGATCAACGCCGATGTTACCCCGATCTTCGGAGGGAATCTCTCCCGCCTCCTTGGGATCAGCTGACCGGGTCGGAAAGAAAATGGACATAGATCTTCGTTACGGAACCGGTTCGGTCGGGTTCGGCTTTCCGGCCGGACGTTTCGACGTTCTCGACGTCGGCGGCGAAGCTCGGCCGCTGTCCGATGCGAAGATCGGCGATCGTTTCGACGATCCGGTCGGATCAAGCCGCCTGGAAGATATCGTCGGGCCGGGAGAATCGGTACTGATCGTCGTTCCCGACGCGACACGACAGACCGCCAGCGATTCGATCGTCAATCTGCTTGTCCGCCGGTTGATCGCGAACGGCACTTTCCCGTACGAGATCGCGATCATTTTCGCGACGGGCATCCACAGGCCGGTCACCGAGAAAGAGAAGCAGCGGTTGATCACGCCGTTCATTTACCAACGGATCAAGATTCTCGATCATCACGCGAAGGATCTCATGCGCAGCGCCGGACTCGAGTCGGAGCGTTTCGCCGAATTCGGTTCGTTCGACGGTACGCCTATCGAACTCAACAGATCCGTCACCGAATATGATCACGTGATCGTCGTCGGAGGGATCAGCTTTCACTACTTCGCGGGTTTTACGGGCGGCCGGAAACTGATCTGTCCCGGACTTGCGTCGGCGGAAACGATCGCGGCGACACACCGTCTTGCGTTTGATTTTGAGAAAAAGCGTCGGCGCGACGGCGTCGGGCCCGGATTTCTCGACGGCAACGCGGTTCACGAAGCATTCGTCGAGGTCGTCGCCAAATGTCCTCCGTCGTTTGCAGTGAACACGATCGTCGACGAATCGGGTCACGCGGTCGAAGTGATCTGCGGGAACTGGATCGAGTCTCACCGAATCGCCTGCGAAAAATTCGGGGCCGATCACTCACTCACGATCTCCGAGAAACGGCAGCTTGTGATCGTGAGTTGCGGCGGCGCACCGCACGATCTGAATCTGATCCAGGCCCACAAGGCGCTCGACGCCGCATCGCGCGCGTGCGTCGACGGCGGAACGATCGTTCTCATTGCGGAGTGCGCCGACGGTTTGGGACGGCCGGATTTTTTGAAATGGTTCGAATCGGAAAGTTCCGTCGGCATCGCCGAAAGGCTCTGTGAGCGATACGAGGTTAACGGTCAAACTGCGTGGAGCCTGCGCGAAAAGACCGAACGGTTCGACGTCCGGATGATCACCTCGCTCAATTCTGAGGTTCTTGATTTGATGGGGATCGGAAAGATTGCATCATTGAACGAAGTCGATCTGAATCGGCGCGGATACATCATTCGAACCGGAGCGAAGATCCTCGTCAGGGAATGAAAAAGCGGCGACCGAAGTCACCGCTCCTGAATCTTTCGATTGTCGATCCGTTATTTCCTGACCTGAAACGTCCGCGCGATCGAATCGGTTTGATTGCGGATCGAAAGCAACTTTTCCCTGAAACCGGTGAAGCGGATGGTGTAGATCGTTGTCGTGTCAGCCCGCAAAAAGTACATTCGTCCGCTCATCGTGCGTCCCGATCGGATGTACTCATAATTGAAGACCGTTCCGCGGAAATTGCCGGCAAACTGTTCTTCCTTTCCGGCAACGTAGCCTTGGACGAAACGCAATTTCGTTTCCTCGTCGCCGATGATGTCCGCCATCGTTGAATCGGCTTTCACCGAAAGTTTTCGGACTTCCAGGTAACCGGAGTTGCGGTCGCCGTAAACGTACTCGACGTTCGGCTTGATCTTCGACGGCTCGGAAACCATCTTCCACGTGGAATTCGGCAGTTCGAACGTGTAATCGACGTTCTCGTCGCTGAAAGTCGTGGACTGGGCCGACGCCGAAACCGCAATCAGAAATACGGCCGCGAACACGAAGAGCAGGCTAACTACTTTGGATCTGTTTCTCATTCTTTATCCTCGGCAAAGCGCGATTATAGTCGATATTGGGGCAAACTTCGACCCCTAAGATGCTTTGGAGATCGGCGTTCGTTGTCCGCGAAGACCCTGCGAAGCGTGTTCCGGAGCAAGAAAAACGGGCATTTCGCCCGTTTTTTTCCCGTACTGAATTCAATCCGGAATCATATTCTGAGCGGCATCACGATGTACTTCGCGTTGTACGGAGATTCGCCGGCGACACGCAATTCCGTCTGTCCGTTCGAGTCCTTGAAACTGAACGCGATCTTCGGTTTAGTTGCCGATTCCTTGACGCGGACGGTCTCGCCGTCGTTCTCCTGCTCGGCTTCCGTTGATTCGGCGGCAGCGGCCGCGACGACGCTGAGAAACTCCTGCAAGTACTGCGAATTGAATCCGATCGAGACTTCCTCACCAAAGTACTCAGTCGCAACGCGTTCGTTGGCTTCACCCTCTTCAGAACTCTGCGCGCCGATCTCGATCTCACCTTCACGGATCGTAAACTTCACCGATTTTGTCCGTTCATCGGCCATCAGCGCGACGCGGCGGATCGCGTTCCGCATCTCTTCGGCGTCGAATATCGCCGTTTTGTCGTTGTCTTTCGGTAGGACCATTTCGTAATTCGGAAACGTCCCGGATAGCTTTCGGGTGATCAGCAAACGACCGTCGACCTCGAAATAAATATGGTTCGGATCCTCGCCGAAGCTTACGTCGCCCCACGAATCGCGGGCTATTTTCACGAGTTCAAGAAGTGCCTTTTTCGGGATCAGTGCGTCCATTACTTCCGACTGCGATTCGCCAAGTTCCCTTTCGATCAGCGCCAGACGGTGGCCGTCGGTCGTAACCATTCTCGCGACGGCGCCGTCGATCATGAACTTCGCTCCCGACAGCGTAAAGCGGGATTGCTCGTTCGTGATCGCAAAGCTCGTGTTCTGAATGAAATGATTGAAGATGTCCGCCGGGAGTTTCAGCGGCGCGCTTTTGAACGCGGGAACTTCGGGAAACTGCTCTCGCGATACGCCAGCCAGACGGAATTTGGAATTGCCGCAGCGGAGTTTGACCCAATCGTTCTCCTCTTTGACGAAGTGAACGTCCGAAGAATCGAGAAGACGGACGATATCGAAGAGTTTTCTCGCCTGCAGGCAGATCGAACCCGGCTGCTTGATGTCGGCCTCAACCTCGCAGCGGATCGTGACGTCGAGATCGGTTCCGACGATGCGGATGTTGTTCTCTCCGACCGATTCGATCAAAATGTTCGACAAAACAGGGATCGTCGATTTCTTTTCGACAATTCCCTGGACGAATCCCAATTCATCCTTCAACGCGCTCTGCTTGATTACAAATTCCATCTTTCAACTCCGGACGCCGGCCGGCGCCTTTTACTAACTCTAATAAATCAAATTCAATTAGAAATACCTAGTATTAGTAGTTCCCTGTGGAAATGTGGAAATCCCGTCCGGGAGCCCTAAAACACGAGGCGATTTCATCCACAGCCACCACTGGAAAACTTGTGCAAAACCGATCACCGGTCGCGGATGCGGAAGGTTTTCCACGGTTTCCACAGGGGCCTTTCCGAACAGCCTGTGGAAACTGTTGAAAACTTTGTTTAAGTAACTGAATTCAAACAACATAATGAAAACGACGCATGTGGATCGTTTTCCGTCGCCGCAACCGTAACTAGCTGCAAAGAGTATCAATTAACTCGCTCACGACTCTGTGGAAATTCCGATCGTCCTTGATGACCGAATCGATCTTTTCGACCGAGTGCATCACGGTCGTATGATGCTTTCCGCCGAACTCGCGTCCGATCTCCGGGAAGCTGTGCTTCGTCAATCTCTTGCAAAGATACATCGCGACCTGGCGCGGAACGGCGATCTGGCGCGAGTTGTTCTTCGACTTCAATTCGTCGACCGTGAGCTTGTAATGGCTCGCCACGGTCTTCGCGATCCTCGCCATCGTGACGCCTTCGCTTTCGTTGTCGACGATGTTGCGCAGCGCGTCCTGGGCGAGCATCTTCGAGATCGGCAGACCGCGAAGCGACGAGATCGCGACGAGTCGGACGAGCGATCCTTCGAGCTCGCGGATGTTCGAACGGACTTTGCTGGCGATGAACATCGCGATGTCGTCAGAAAGCGGAACGCCGTCAAGATCGGCCTTTCTCTTCAGGATCGCGACCTTTGTTTCAAGATCGGGCGGTTCGATATCGGCGATCAGTCCCCATTCAAAGCGCGAATGCAGCCGCTCCTCAATCGTCGGGATCTCACGCGGCGGACAATCCGAACTGATAACGATCTGTTTCTGATCGTTGTGCAGCGCGTTGAACGTGTGAAAGAACTCTTCCTGCGTGCGCTCCTTGCCGGCCATGAACTGAACGTCGTCCATCAGCAGAACATCGATCGACCGGTACTTCTCGCGGAACGTCTGCGTCTTGTCGTAACGGATCGCGTTGATCAGTTCATTCATGAACTTTTCGGACGTAATGTACGCGACGCGAAGATGGCGGTTGCGTTCTTTGATCGAATGTCCGATGGCGTGCATCAGGTGCGTCTTTCCGAGACCGACACCACCGTAGATGAATAGTGGATTGTACGTCTTGCCGGGCGACTCGGCGGCGCCGAGAGCGGCAGCATGCGCGAACTCGTTGCAGGCTCCGACCACGAACTTCTCGAACGTGTACTTCGGATTCAGCGAATTCTCGATCGGTTCGATATCGACGAAGTTGGTCGCGAGGCGTCCCGGAAGTACCTCCGCCGGCGTCGGAACGATCGGAGCCGAGAACGACTCTTCGTCGTCATCATGCTCGGTGCTTCGTCGATCATCGGGATCGATCTGCCATTCGAGACGGTAATTCGGAAGATTCAGTTCTCGCAGCGTATGCTTGATCATTTCCGAGTAGGTCGAACTGACCCAATCGACTGTTACGGAGCTCGCTCTGAGACGCAGGACCTGCTGGTTTTCGTCGCACCCGTCAAACTGGATGTTGCGAAACCAGGAGTCGAAGATATGCTTGTTAAGGCGTCTTTCAACAACGCTGAGAACACTTTCCCAGACCTTGTTGTTTTCTGCCGAAAATTCCATTGAATGCGCTCCAAAATTTTGTCAGTTTCCGAAAAAAAATGACGTTTAAGCACAACTTCGCAAAACGTGTGTTTGTGAGTCTTGTTAAAGCAGTTTATGAGCTAGCGAGAAACCTTTTTGTTTTGGGCACTTTTCGGGATTTCGAAGCGACCATGATAAAGTTTTCCACAAGGATTTCCACAGAGATGTGGAAACTTGCTTAAAAGTTAAAGTACAACTTTAAGCTTAATGTTTTCAACACTTTACAAGAATTTAGTTCATCAGAAACGGGTCACAGACTAACATAAAGAACTACCGTTTGCAAGTGATTTCCACAGCAAAAATTGAAAGGGTTCCGTGTCTCTGTAACGTCCTTTTTCGCCAGTGATTTGGCGTGAAATTCGAAGTCATTTCGGACACCTGCGACGGCGGAATTGAGGTCAAAAACGGCAAAAAATGGACAATTTTTTTTCATCTGGCGAAGAACAATTTTCATCGACCCGGTTATTGCTCGATCGACTCGAAAAAGCGATTGAGAATTTAACCTACATCAGCGAGACGGATTCCGAAATCGTTGCATTTTCGACCGACGGAAAAAACGGTGAGGCGCCGTTCGGGAATTTGATAGCGGAACTCGGGTTGCCGTCTGACTCTCCGGTCGTCGAGCGCGAGTTCGGACAATTCTTCGGCCGCCTGACGCGAGTTTTCGAAGGCGCCAACGAGCGCGCAAAACTGTCTGCCGAGCGCTTTGCAAAACTCCGGGAACTGCTTGACCGAAACCTGAAGGATATCCGTGTGATCGTGATCGGAACGGTCCGCGTCACGATCGTCGTCGCCGGTTACGACATCGAAGGCGCTTTCACCGGCGTTCGGACTTCTGCCGTCGAAACGTAAAGATCCGCGGAGCGTTTGGCGCCGCGGATCGCACACAGACCGATTCTCTTGATCTTAACTACCGGAAACCGAACTCGCGCCCGAGACGCTGCGTTCGACGTTCTGCGGATTGCCGCTGTAGTTGACGCGGCTCGCACCCGAAGCTTCGGCCTTCAGATCGCCGGTAACGGAGACGCTGGCATGACATGCGCCGCGGGCCTCGACTTCGGCGTTGACCGACTTGAGCTCGGAAGCATCGAGTTTTGATGCGCCGGCCAGATCGACGTACAGATCTTTCGTCTCGCCGCTCGCGACGACCTTCGACGCGCCTTTCGACTCGATTCTCAATGATTCGTTCTTGACGTTTGACAGTTTCGCGGTCGAAGCGCCAGAAACGTCGAGACTTTCGATATCGGGAGCAGCGATCCGGATGACGATCCGACCGCCTGTCGAGAATCTCTTGGAGTTGCTGATCTCGAGCGTGTCGCCGTGAAGTTCCGTCTTCACGAACTCAACGAGATTGTCGTCGCCCTGAACTTCAACCGAAAAATCTTTCTGCGCCACGACCTCGATGTCGTAAGCGCCGCCGGCGTCGATCTTCGAAAAGCCGCTGATCTCGCGTTTCTGCGTGACGATGTTGCCTGATCCTCTGACACGTCCGAAATCGAACGAGAACTTAACAAGCGGTGAAAGTTTGCCGAACGAAAAGACATTGGCGAATGCAATTCCGACGACAACCGCTGCAATAAAAATTAGGATGCCGAATTTCTTCATTAGTACCTCCGGGATGGATAAATTAGCCAAAAGCCAGAACGGTTTCGGGATCCAAAAAGTTCGGCAGAATTTCGCGGTCGATTATTTTTGTCTGACTTCACCCGCGCCGGTGATGTTTTGCACGACTTCTTTAGGTTTGGAAAGGTAGAAGATGTTGCTCGCGCCGAGCGATTCAGCATCGAGTTTCCCGGCGACGTCGAGCGTCACATTGCTCGCGCCGGTGCATTTCACGGAAGCGTTCTCGGACATGAGTTTCTCGGCGTCGATCGTACTCGAACCGATGGCCGACGCGACGAGCTGCGAAGTCCGTCCGCTTGCGATCAGGCTAGACGATCCCGCCGCTTGCAGTTTCATCGAATCAGCCGTGATACCGGTGACGCTCGCGGTCGTCGCGCCCGAGACGACGAGAGCATTCAATTCCGGCGTCGTGATCTTGATCCGCGGACGGTTCGATCCGTCGATCTTGTTCGAAGTCCTGATCGTCAGCGTTTCGCCGTCGGATTTTGTCGAGAGTTCCTTGAGAAGCGCGCTTTCTCCTTCGACCGTGATCGAGTATTCGCCGCCGACCGTTACGACGAGTTCCATCGTCCCTCCGGCATTGATCTCGCGGAAGCCGAACTGAGGCCGCGTTTCGGTCGTGTATTTCGTGTCAGCCGCCGGACCCGGGTTCTGGCATGAGACGAGCAGCAATGCGAAGAGGAGGATGACGATGCGATTTTTCATGCCTTTTCTTACGAGAAGTAACCGGCGAATTTCAGATAATCGAGAAATGATTGGACGACCCCGATGATCAGCCCGAAGAACGCTCCGAACAGTTCGATCGTTCGCAAATGTTCCTTCGCGACTGAGAGGATCAGCGACTCGAGTTTCTCGACCGGGTAGCGGTTGATCTTTTCGCGGACAACTCCGCCGACGTCGAACTCATTGATCGCCTCCGGCAGTTTCTCTTTCGCCGCCGAAATGATGGTTTCGGTCAGCGACTTTCCGGTTCGCCTCACCTGATCTTCCGAAATGTGATTCGACAGACGTCCGATCGGCCGTGACAGAAACCCTTCGATCTGATTCGCGAGGACGGAGTTGATGATGTTGGTCGTTTCGTCTTTCGAGAGAATTCCGAGCAATCCCTTCGAGAGCATCCGTTTCAATTTGAACTCGGCTTCAGGGTGAACCGTGTTCAGGATCGCGCCGATGCTGTGCGGACGGACTCGCTCGAGAGTTTCCCGGAGATACTCGGCGATCGAGTTCGTCATCGCATCGCCCTGGAGGATCGTGATAACGCTCTTGAAGACCTGCGCCTTGAGACGTTCCAGTTGATCGGGCGCGATCCGGCCGATCAGCGCCGGCAGCGGTTTTGACAGCGCATTGTCGAGAGTCGAGTCGAGAAACGCCTTTGCTTCGACCGCGAAAAAATCGCCGCGCAGGGTTTCCTCGATCCGTCGCGGCAGACTTTCGTTGACAAGGTCGTCGACGTCTTTGAGCAAATTTTCGCGTGAGACGAAGATCTTTTTGAAGAACGGAAGATTCTCGTAGTAGGCGTGGACCTCCTTCTTGATCAGCGCACTTATCTGGGTCCGGGTTCGTTCGGCGGTCGCGAGTTCCGTCAGTTCGTGGACGATCGGCTGGATCTGTTCGCCGGCCTTTTCTTTGAGCAAAAGAATCGATTCGTCGGTGAAGAGACTGCGAAGCGGCGTATCGATCGTCGTCAGGTCGTCGATCCGTCGGCCGAGAAATTCTCTGATCTTCTGCTCGAAAGTTTCTGATCGCAGCGCTTCCCGGATCCGTTCAAAGAGAAATTCGAATACCTTGTCGAAATTCTCGTGATCGATGACGTCGTTCATCCGCTGCGACATGACCTCGTCGACGCGCCGGTCGACGAAAGTCCGGATCGAATCGATCGTCTCCTCGCTCGCGAGTACGTCTTCGATATGTTCGGCAATTCTGAGTTGAAGAGTCGAGATCGCGTCGAGAATCGGTTCACGCACGTTCGCCGGCAACGCCTCGATCAGTGAAGGATAGTTTTGGGAGATGATGTCCTCGGTGTACGAGTCGACCATTCCCTGAATCTTCTTTCTGAGGAATTCCTTTCCAAAAAGTTCTTCGACGATCGTTTCCTGCGAGACCAGTTCTTCGCCGACGGCCTTGCCGATCGCGGTTGCGAGACGCTCGCGGTGGCGCGGGACCATTCCCTGCGGGAAGATCGTCAGTCCGAATATTTTAACCGGATGGCGCGGCCTGAAGAGCATCCTGACGGCGAGCCAGGCGCCGAAGTATCCATGAACGGTCGCGAATGTGATGAGTAAGAGTACCTGGATCCAATTTTGCTGCAGGTAGTCCATCAAAATATCTGAAATCCCTTCGAACGAATACAGAAATCCGAGAATTCCTTAAGCCAGTCAAAACTCGCCGAATAGTTTTTCCACTGTTCGTCCGTGTCTCGGTAAAGTGTCCCGTCATCGGGTTGATCGGTGATCGTCAGATCGGCAAAGATCCGTTTGTTCGGCGAGAGTTTCGGCAGGATCTCGTCGCGGATCTTCTCGCCGATGGTCTGCGCGTCGTCACGATCGATCTTGAATCCCGTGGCGTTGTACGACATCTGTCTGATCTTGCCGTCGCTGATCAGATCAAAACTCTTGATGATCTCGAGGGCCGTCTTCCATTGCCATACGTTCGCCTGAAACTCAAAGTTTTCAGAACTCAGATCCATCAACGTGAAACTCATTTGCGCACTCCCGGTCAGTTGTTGAAAAACTACAAAGAAATGCTAAACGCCGTGCAAGGTCGAAGTCAACGAAACTAGTCGGTGTCGAAGCTGAGCAATTCAACGATCTCGGCGGCATATCGCTTTCCGGCTTCGACGTCTTCAGGGCGGAGCGATACCGCCCCGACGACCGCGTGTCCGCCGCCGCCGTATCTTTCACAGATCTCCGCGATGTTGTGCAGGCGCGGCCGCGGCGACCATGGATTTGAGCCGACCGAGATCTTCGTCCTAAAGTGACTTCTGGTGACCGAAACGTTGTAGGTGGTCTGCGGGTAGAAATAGTAGGGGATGAACTTGTTGTAACCGTCGATGTCCGTGTCGGTGAGATCGAAAAAAACAACGCCTTTCGAGTAGACCGCGCGTTCCTTGATCAATTCCACCGTTTCCCAATGTCGCTTGAGGATCGGTTCGAGCCGTTCCTGTATCTCGGAGCTTTCGAGTATCTCGTCGAGCGACTTTTCCGTCAGCGACCTGATTATCCGTTCGACGAATTTCGGATCCTTTTCGCCCTCGATCACCTGCATCAGCTTGAGTGCGGACGACCGCAGTTCGACGCACTGCGCCGGTGATTCGTAAAGCGCGCCGTCGATGATGTGCGCCCAGTGAATCAATTCCGCCATCGATTCGTCCTCGAAGCCGAACTTTTCTTTGGCGATTCGCGCGATGAATTCGCAGCAGGACTTGCTCGTCGTATCAAGAAACTTTTTGCCGGATTCGTCAGCGTTGAAGTGCGCTTCGTCTTCTTTGGTCAGAAACGCGGATTGGTGATGGTCAAACCACCACGTGAGTCGCGGATCGGGCGAGTACTTGAAATCGACGATCGCGTTCTCGTCGCCGTCGAACTGATCCGCGTCGAATGCGTTTCCGGCGCGGTGCATCGTCGGCGTATACGCGATATCGGCTTCGGCGTCGACGGTCGAGCGATAAAACTTCGTGAAAAAGGCAGCGGACGAGACGCCGTCAAAGCAATTTCCGTGATAAAGAATTCGTAGTTTCATAGGAAGTCCCGATTAAACACGGCAAAACATTTTAAGGTAGTTTCTGGGTTAAGGTTCGTCAAGCGCGTCGCCGCGTTTTGTCAGGCGCCGGCAATCCAAGATAATCGGAGCGTGGAGATCGGAAAGTATCTGGAAAAGATCGCAGTCGCAGCCGGGGACGCAACCGCGGATCTGGATGGATTGCGATTGCTTCAGCGAAGCCATCTGCTCAGTGTTCCGTTCGAGAACCTCGACATCCACTGGCGGCGGCCGATCGTTCTCGACCCGGAAAAGTTCTTCGCGAAGATCGTCGCCAGGCGCCGCGGCGGCTTTTGTTACGAGCTCAACGGCATGTTCAACGAACTGCTCCGCGCGATCGGTTTTCGTACCCGGCTGGTCTCGGCGCGCGTCAGCGATCGCCACGGCGGATTCGGACCCGAGTTCGATCACCTCGCGATCATCGTTACGATCGGCGAGCGCGAGTTTCTGACGGACGTCGGATTCGGAGATTTCGCCGCCGAACCGTTGTCGCTCGTACCCGATGTCGAACAGGAAGATACGAACGGCGTCTATGTTATTCAACGAGACGGCGCCGGCTCGTTCGAGGTCGTGAAAAAGTCGACCGACGGATTCGACAGCGAGTACGTTTTCGGTCTGGACGGCCGTGACCTTAGTGAGTTTTCCGATATGTGCGAGTTTCATCAAACGTCGCCCGATTCGCATTTCACCCGCGGCAAACTCTGCTCGATCATGACCGTTGATGGACGCAAAACCCTGACCGATAGCAAGTACATCGTATCGGCCGCCGGCGCGCGCACTGAAACCGACGTTGAAACTCCGGCGATGTTCGACGAAATTCTCCTTCGGGAGTTTCAGATTGCACGCGATTCCTGACAAACTGAACGTGAAGATTATGGCCAATTCGATTTCATATTCCGACGCCGGCGTTTCGATCGACAACGCCAACATCGCCGTCGCCAAGAT
>JAKOSS010000285.1 GCA_029777145.1 Acidobacteriota bacterium
TCCGCTCGAATCCCAAATCTCCGATCCGAAGATGCTCGACGAATGCCGCCACCGCCCGCACCGGATTGTCCTCGCTGATGTACTCGTCCAGACTCACCGGAAACATCACCTGCTGCTCCCTCGCCACTCCCCTGATGTATCCCATACAAGGAATATTCTAACCCGAGATGCTAAAATCTGAACGAGTTTTGACACAGCCTCGTAAGCCCACGGTTCGACGCCCAGAAGATCCGGGAGTCGCGTCAGCGACGTGACATTTGGGAATCGGGATTGCGGATTTCGGAATGCGGAATCCGCAATTCGGATTTGTGATTTCGGATTTGATCCTTCCCAACGCTAAATCCGCTCAATATTGCATTCGCCCGTCAACAAGTCGCGAAGCGACGGCACCCACATAGCCGTGGGCGTAAGCCCACGGTTCGACACCCAAAAGATTCGGGAGTCGCGTCAGCGACGACAGAGCATCTGGGATGTGGGATTTGGGATTTGGGAATTCTGCAACTCGCATGAGTTGCGCGTTCACGCGCGACGTACATTGGCGAACGAAAGTTGGACCACGCGACCGAGGTCGCTTTCAGCGACAGGAAACCATTCGGATCAGACACCCGAGGTTCGCTTCGCTGCGCCTCGGGCTTTAGTACTTATCGCCTTCGGCGAATTCGCCTCGTATTTCTGGGGATAGCGGGCGCAGAGCGCCTCTTCCTGACCTGCGAATGTGTTTGTAGAGTTGTGCAATTTGTCGGCCTTCGTCCAATCGCAAATCGGCATTCGAAAATTGCAAATGCTCTGTCGCTGACGCGACTCTGGGAATCCCTAGCCTGCGTTCCGTGGGCTGACGCCCACGGCTATGTCGATGCCGTCGCTTTGCGACTTGTTGACGGGCGAATGCGGGTATTGGGCGGATCTTTTGGTGTGGAGGATCAAATCCGCAATCCCAAATCACACATCCCAAATGCGATGTCGATGCCGTCGCTTCGCGACTTGTTGACGGGCTAATCCAAAATCGAGATCAAATCCGAAATCCCAAATCCGAATTCCCAACTGCGACGTTGATGCCGTCGCGTTGCGACTCGTTGGCGTTCGGATCAATGGTTGAGCGGACTAGGAGAAGTTTGGGAAGTTTGGGAAGTTTGGGAAGGTTGGGAAGTTTGGGAAGTTTGGGAAGTTTGGGAAGTTTGGGAAGTTTGGGAAGAGAGGACGCATTCTTTCTGAACTAACTTCCTGAACTTCCTGAACTTCCCAAACTTCCTGAACTTCCTGAACTTCCTGAACTAGGGCACGGCTATTGGTATTCGTAAAATCCCTTTCCGGTCTTGCGTCCGAGCCAGCCGGCGTCGACCATCTTCACGAGCAGCGGGCACGGCCGATATTTCGGATCGCCGAGTCCTTCGTGCATCACGCGCAGGATCGCGAGACAGACGTCCAAGCCGATAAAATCAGCCAAAGTAAGCGGTCCCATCGGATGATTCATGCCGAGTTTCATGATCCCGTCGATGCTCTCGCGTGTCGCGACGCCCTCATAGAGCGCATAGACCGCTTCGTTGATCATCGGAAGCAGGATGCGGTTCGCGACGAACCCCGGAAAGTCCTGACAATCAAGCGGCGTTTTTCCGAGCTTTTCCGAAAGCTCGTGAACCTTCGCGTAGGTTTCGTCCGATGTCGCGATCCCGCGGATGACCTCGATCAGTTTCATCAGCGGAACAGGGTTCATGAAATGCATCCCGATGACCTTGTCCGGTCGTTTCGTGACGGCCGCGATCTTCGTGATCGAGATCGACGATGTATTCGACGCGAGGATCGCATCCGGACCGGCGATCGAATCAAGTTTCTCGAAGATCTGCTTCTTGATCTCAAAGTTCTCGGTCGCCGCCTCGACGATCAGAAAGCAGTCTTTGAGACCCTCAAGATCGGTCGTCGTGCTGATCCGCCCGAGGATCTCGCTCTTCTGTTCCTCGGTCATCGTTTCCTTTTTTACAAAGCGGTCGAGACTCTTGCCGATCGTCTCGACCCCGCGTGTTACAAACTCTTCTTTGATGTCGCACATGACGACGTCGAAACCGTTCGCCGCGGCAGTCTGCGCGATGCCGTTGCCCATCGTTCCGGCGCCGATAACTCCAATTATTCCAGTCATTTTGATAATTTCCTTTTGATAAGTTTCGGTTGCGAATCCGTACTTAAAAGATACCGCATCGCGAGGCAGCGGCACAAACGGAATGGGCGTGAACGCACTTGCGGACGGCGCTCAGCGACAGCTGCGGTTGTACTCTTCGAAGACGCGGGCGGTATCGATCAGGTAACTGTAATCCCTGAATCCTGAACGGTGTATAAGGTACGCGAGCCGCAGTTTCGTCTTGCTCAAAACTCCGCGCGGAAAATCGGGAGAGCGGAAAAGCCGCCGGGCGTCTTCACGCACCTTCCTGGTCAGGGAATCCTGCTCCGATTGCCGGTAGCCCGCGTCCCATTGATACAGAAGTTCGTCCTCGACCGGGACCGGGCACGGCTCGTGACCCGGGTATGATTGCCACGGAACCGCTCTTACCTCCGGTTGAAAACACTCGAGCCATTTCAGGTAGAAGCGATGCCCGATACAGAGATCGACCGGGGTCGACATGATCACCCGGATGACCTCGGCGTCAAAGAACGGAAGCTGAAACTCCCGCCGATGGAGATCGATGTTCTCGAAATGAACGTGAAGTTTCCGCCGCTGTTCGTTGAGCAGGAGATAGAGGTAGAAATTGCGGGCGGGCTCACAGGCCGCAAACTGTGCGAATTCTTCGCGGATTCCCTGCCGGATCAGATCCATCGGTTCGCGGACAGAATTCTGACGAAAGATCCGTGAAGTAATAAAGACTTCCTCGACGTCGAAATAGGCGTCGATCGCATCGTCGATCCGTCCGCGGCGCATCGCCGAGACGACGGATCGTGCGACCTGGACGTGTCCGAGCGCAACGCTCCCGCCCTCGCCGCTCCAGACGATGTTCTCGCGTTCGACCGCAACGGAATCGCGTGACGAAGACCGCTCCCAGGCATTTGCGATGAGTGCCGAATAATCCGGAACGTGATCGCCTTGTTCTTTCGGGACCTCGTTGTGAACGGTTCCGATCTTGGCCGCAAACATCCCTCCAAAAACGAGATCCTGGGTGCCCGGACGCGCAAAATTGAAGGTGTGGACCTGGGCGCGGCGTTTCAGCGATGCGACGACGCAGCGTGAATCGAGACCGCCGCTCAGGTACGCGATCGTTCCACGGTCGCTGCCCAAACGAAGATCCACCGCGTCCGAGAATGACCGGTAAAGCCGTTCCGCAAGTTCGGTTTCAGATAGTTCCGACGTTCCGATTTCGTCCCATTTCCAGTAACGGCATCGCAATGTGCGGTCGGGGCGAAACTGGAGGATCTCGCCGCCGCGCATCGCGAAGATATTCTCGTACGGCGTGCGGTCACCGAGCGGATAACCGAGCGCGACATTTTCGACCGTTCCGCGGACGCTCAGCCGCCGTGTGACGAACGACAGCCCGCGCAGTATCCGGAGCGCCGTCGAGAAGACGACAAAATCGTCGCAGATGCAGTAAAACAACTGCCGCACGCCGAGTTTGTCCGCGACCAACGTCAGCGCGTCTTTCTGAAGGCTCACGATGCAGAAGGTTCCCCGGGTTGTCTTCAGATGATCGGTTCGCCCGGCGGCGATCTCCTCGTGGATCTTGCGGAGATCGGCGGTTCGGTCCGGCGGACCCTGTGTTGCCGTTGCAAGCGTTTCGCCGGCAAGTATCGAAATTCCATCGGCGGCATCGCGTACGATTCCAGATCCGTGAAACGCTCCGACATCCGCCGAGAAGATCGCCGTCCGGTCATTGAGGAATTCCTCGATCGCGAGTCCCGGCGCGCGGACAAGCAATTCGCGCAGTTCTTTGGAAAACTCGCGCAGTTTCGGCGCCCTAGACGACAGGAAATGAATTCCGGCGATTATTGACATACGAACAAGCAGGTAAAACTACGAATCACGCCGATATCGAAGAAAAATGCCCCGTGGACCGGAGATATCATTCTCACATCCGGTCCGCAGGGGCATTTTCATATTAACCGCTCTTTGATCAGCGGGTTACGGCCATCGCGACCGAGTTGCCGCCGCCGAGACAAAGTCCGGCAACACCGCGGGTTGCGCCGCGGCGCTTCATTTCGTACAGGAGCGTTGTCAGGATACGGCTTCCTGAATTTCCGATGGCGTGACCCATCGCGACCGCGCCGCCGTTGACATTGACACGTTCGGGATCGATCCCGAGTTCCTTCATCACGCCGAGCGCCTGAACCGAGAAGGCTTCGTTCAGTTCGAAAAGTTCGACGTCAGAGAGTTCCCAACCGGCCTTCGAGACCGCCCGGCGGACTCCCTCGACGGGCGCGAGCATGATGTATTTCGGCTCGATCCCGGAAGTCGCGTACGAGACGATCCTTCCGAGCGGTTCGATCCCGAGTTCCGCCGCTTTTTCCGCTGATGTTACGACAACCGCCGAAGCGCCGTCGTTCACGCCGGGGGCGTTCCCCGCCGTCACCGTTCCGCCGTCACGCTTGAACGCGGGTTTGAGTTTAGCGAGCCCGTCGGCGGTCGTGTCCGGGCGGACTGGTTCGTCGTAATTGAGAACGATCGGGTCGCCTTTCTTCTGCGGGATCTCGATCGGAACGATCTCGTCCGCAAAGCGTCCTTCAGACTGCGCCGCCGCGGCCTTTTGGTGCGAACCGGCGGCGAATTCGTCCTGTTCGCCGCGCGTGATCTGGTGTTTCTCGGCGACCACCTCGCCGGTGTTCCCCATGTGCCAGTTCTCGAACGGGCACCAGAGGCCGTCGGTGATCATGAGGTCCGTCACCGTTTGATTTCCCATCCGGTAACCGTCGCGCGCGCCGGGCATCGCATACGGGATGTTCGACATCGATTCCATGCCGCCGGCGACGACGAAATCCGCATTGCCGAGTTGGATCGCTTGGGCGGCGAGACTGACGGCGCGGAGTCCCGAACCGCACACCATATTGACCGTCAACGCCGACACTTCCGGCGGAAGTCCGGCCTTGAGCGCGGCCTGGCGCGCCGGTGCCTGGCCGAGACCGGCCTGCACGACGCATCCCATGATCACTTCGTCGACCTTGTCGGGTGTGATGCCGGCCCGGTTGACCGCTTCGCGCACCGCGATCGCGCCGAGATCGGTCGCGCTGAAGCCTTTCAACAATCCCTGAAACTTGCCCGTCGGCGTCCGGACCGCACTGATGATAACCGCTTCTTTCATAATTATTTTATGTTCCTTGAAGTGAAAAAATTAGTTCTTATCAACAAGTTCCAGTTTAGGATTTTTGGGACTCCCGTTCAAATGAGGTGATTTTCGATTTTGGATGGATGAACCCGCCCCATGTGTTAGTGTAACGTTCTTTCTGTAAATTCATTCTTGCCGTTGAGGCGGAACCTTCGAAACCGAGGTTTCGGAGGTTCCGGACGAAGCGGCGGGCCGCAGCCGCGATTGCAAAGCGCGGGTCAGGCGTGGTTTTCTTTTTGGTGACGAAACTAAAAAGGAGAAACCGCGAACATGACCCGCA
>JAKOSS010000286.1 GCA_029777145.1 Acidobacteriota bacterium
ATCGAATTGATCGAGTACGGCTGCAGACCGCTTTCCGAAAGAAGCGATCTGAGGTCGTCGACCGAATTCGTCTGAAGGAAAATCCGCAATTTTGCGGCCCAGATCTCGATCAGTTCAAATCCCGCTTCAGCCGCGGCCCTGATGTCCGTTTCGAGGTCCGCTTTCATTGTCGTTGCGCCGTTGAGTGCAATTTTCATCCGTTACTCCAATAATCCTGTTTGAAACAGTTTAGCAGAAACGGCGATTCGCGCAGAAACGTGAATATACAGGGAGATTGCAGTGGGTGAGAGGCTTTTTTTTCGGCTCAGACCGAGGGACGAAAAAAAATTCAATTTTTTTTCAAAATTGGTGAAAGATTTCGACGCCGGGAATCATTAAGAGATGTAGCCTCAACGAACTCAGTTAGTCGGAAGAAATAGTTACTGGCCTGCACAAACGGGGAATAACTTCATTCACGCCATATGATTGAGAAGACGGTATCTCAACTTACCGTCTTCTTCCTTTCTTCAACCCGGAACGGTTTGACGCGATCGCCCGACTTGAACGCCAGATCGAATTTCTGATCGCCGAATTTCGCGACCACAAGATTCGTCTGCTCCGCGAACATGTCGAAGAAGAGCGTATTCTGGAGACTCAGTTCGGCCGGATCGCCTTCAAACGGACACTCGACATAAACGAAAAGAGTATCGCTTTCAAATTCCTTGCCGACCCAACTCACGCGAAGATCGGATCCGTCGGCTCGTTTGAACAAAAAGTTCTCCGCCAGATACTTCTGAATTTCCGCGTCGACCTCGGGCGTTTTCTCGAGATCGACCGGCTTTCGCAGACGGTTCTCGAGCAATGGTCCGACATCATGGACAAAGAGCCGGATCGATATTTCGAGGTTCTTGTCCTGGGCGTTGTACTCGATCCTCGAAAGGCTGGTGTGGTACTTGTGGCCGAACGAAAAACTCGTCGCCAAAAGCACCACACCGATGATGATCGGGATCCTGCGCATCAATTCGACTTGGACCCGCTGAAGGTGGTCGAACCCTGCGGCGCCGTGACGTTCCCGCTGATCGAGACACCGCTGATGTTGCCGACGAGCGTCAGTTCCATCGGCGTCGTTGTCTTGATCGTCAGAACGCCGTTCTCGAGTTTTCCGCTCGAGATCGGCATCGATCCCTGCGGTCCCTCGATCGTTCCGGTGATCTCGGCTCCGTTTTGATTCAGGTTCAGCGTCAACGGGATCATCTGCCCGCCGGCGTCGACCGCGATCGTCCACCGGCCGGTCAACGACGATCCGGGCGTGGTGGTGGGTGTCGTGGTCGCCTGCCGCTGTCCGCGTCCCCGTCCGACGCCGCCACCCTGTCCCGTTTTGAAGACCTGGAATCGAGACGGAATGAATCGGCGCGGGAAGAAGTTGTTCGTCAGGTCCGCATCCGCCGTTTCGAGGTTCGGATCGAGGACGATCGCTTTCGCTTCCTTCTTCGTGATTATCAACTTCGAGACGTTGAAGTTGTTGTAACGCCAGATCTCCGCCGGAATGCGGATCTCTTCGCTCGTTCCGTCAACATATTCGACTTTGAAGATCACCGGCATCACCAGTCCGCCGACGTTCTTGAGATCGACGACGTAGAAGTAGTAGTTGCCGTTGAGCAACGATTTTTCCTTCTCGTCGAGGCTCGCGATGAACGATTCGTAATCCGTCCGATCCTTGTCCGTGACCTTGTACTGGTCGAAGTCGTTGTAGAAGTCACGCAGCGACGGATACTGATCGATCCGCTTCGGAAGCGCTTCGTTGCGCTGGGCCGACAGCGTTTTCGGCTGATTGTTCGCCTGCTTTCGCGCGAGTTCCTTCTCAACGTCAGGATTGCGCGTGTCCATCTGATAGAGACGGACGTTCTCGATCGAAAGATCGACGTGATCGGTCGAATAGAACCAGCCGCGCCAGAACCAGTCGAGGTCGGTCCCGCTGGCGTCCTCCATCGTGCGGAAGAAGTCCGCCGGTTCCGGTCGCTTGAACTGCCAACGGCGGGCGTATTCCTTGAACGCGAAGTCGAAGAGCTCGCGTCCGAGGATCGTTTCGCGAAGAATATTCAGCGCGGTCGCGGGCTTGGCGTAGGCGTTGTTGCCGAATTGGAGCACCGAATCGCTCTGCGTCATGATCGGGACCTGATTTTCGCTGACCATGTAATCGGTGATGTACTGCGGTTCACCGCGGCGCGACGGATAATTCTTTTCCCACTCCTGCTCCGCGAGATACTGGGTGAAGGTGTTGAGCCCTTCGTCCATCCATGTCCAGTCGCGTTCGTCGGAGTTGATCGTCATCGGGAAGTAGTTGTGTCCGACCTCATGGATGACAACCGAGATCAGTCCGTATTTCGTCTGCGCCGAATAAGTTCCGTCGGGCAGCGGACGCGGGCCGTTGAAGCAGATCATCGGATATTCCATGCCGCCGACCGGGCCGTTGATCGACTGCGCGACCGGATACGGGTATTTGAAGGTGTATCGCGAATAGACGTTGAGCGTATGGATGATCGCTTGCGTCGAGTATTTCTCCCAAAGCGGGTTCCCTTCGTTCGGATAGAACGACATCGCCATCACCTTGTTGCCCTCGACGTTGTGCCCCTGCGCGTCCCAGATGAATTTGCGGGATGACGCAAAAGCAAAATCGCGAACATTGTCGGCCTTGAAGATCCATGTCTTTTTGCCCGTCGGCTTGCTCGACTCGTTCGCCTTCGCCTCTTCGGCGGTGATGATCTTCATCGGCTCTTTCGCGGTCGCGGCCGTTCCGAGCCTCGTCGCCCACTCGGCCTTCAGCACCTGCGCCGGATTCTGCAGCACACCCGTCGCCGAAACGACGTGATCGTTCGGCGTCGTGATGCGCACCGTGTAATCGCCGAATTCAAGCGTGAACTCGCCCGATCCGAGATACTGGTGCGTTTGCCAGCCCTGATAGTCGGTGTAGGCCGCCATACGCGGGAACCACTGCGCGATCTCATAAATGTAGTTGCCATCGCGCGGGAAGAACTCGTAACCGGTGCGCCCGCCGAAGATCCGCTGATTGTTGATCGCGTAACTCCAGGCGATGTTGAACGTGAACGTGCCGCCCGAAACGAGCGGCGTCGGAAGATCGATCCGCATCATTGTCCGGTTCAGCGTATGTTTGAGCGCCTTTCCGGTCGAATCCGTGACTTCGGTGATGTTGACTCGGCCGTCGTATTCGCGCGCGGCGAGCTGTTCGACCGCCGAGAGCGGAAAGCCGTTGCCGCCGAAATTCGGAGCCGGTGACGTCTTCTGCGTATCGGAATCCTTGGCGAACAGGTTCTGGTCGATCTGCAGCCAGATGTAGTTCAGCGTGTCCGGGGAAACGTTCTTGTAGGTGACGGTTTCCTTGCCGTTGATTCTTTGATTGACGTCGTCGAGTTCAACGTCGATGACGTAATCGGCGCGATTTTGCCAATACTTGTGTCCGGGCGCGCCCGAGGCCGTCCGATATTCGTTCGGCGTCGGAAGGTCCTCGTCAAGCTGTTTGAATTTGTCGGACGGTTGCGACTTCGACTGTCCGAATGCAAACGCGGATAGAAAAAGAACGAAAATGACCGGGATAAGTCGTTTCATTGGTTCCTGATGATTCTCCAAATTGTATTTTTTTGCGGCAACGTATGGGAACTGTCAAATTGTCGGATG
>JAKOSS010000287.1 GCA_029777145.1 Acidobacteriota bacterium
AAAATTGATTTGCAAACATGCGCCGATTCGTCGCAGTGAATGTTCGGAATCGCTCCGATTTTTTGGTAGAATTTGGCGATTGAACCGCTCGAACCCGCTTCGCGCAATTAGCAAATGGAAGAACTGAACAACGAAATCATCGCCGACGCAGAAGTCGAGGCGGCGCCGGCAAAGCAGACGTGGCGCCAATGGCTGGAAACCGACGCCGCGGTCAGGACCGTCTATCTATTTTTCGGCTTTCTCGTGATCATCCTGCTGATGACGCGGCTCCAAACCTCGACCGACGCGATCTGTTGCGGCGATTGGGACGGCTACTATCACATCGGTTGGAGCCAGGAACTCTGGAACAGCTTCAAAGCCGGCCACTGGCTGCCCGAGTTCAAGTGGCTGCCGCTGACGGTTCTCTCGCCCGACCAGTACGCCGACCATCACTTCCTGTTCCATCTGCTGCAGATCCCGTTCCTGTGGTTCTTTGAGCCCGTGACGGCGGCCAAAGTCGCGGCGGTCTTTTTCTCGTCGGTGGCGATCTTTTCCGTCTTCTGGATGATGTACCGCTACGGCGTCGACTACCTTCTCGTCTGGTTGCTCGCGCTGCTGACCTGCGCGAATCCGTTCTTTTACCGGATGAGCATGGCGAAGGCGCCGCCGCTGACGATCATCATTTCGGTCATCGGCATCTGGCTACTTTTCGAAAGGCGATACGTCTGGCTGATGCCGTTGATGTTCGCGTTCGTCTGGACGTACAGCCTCTTTCCGCTTCTGTTCATCGCCGCGGCGATCTGGACCGCGATCATCGCCTGGAACGAGCGCCGGTTCGAATGGCGGCCGCTCGCCTACACCGGCGCGGGAATGGTCCTCGGAAACCTGATTAATCCGTATTTTCCGCAGAATCTCGGACTTTTCTGGGAACACTTCATGACGAAGATAAAGATCGGGACGGACTTTGCGGTTCCGGTCGGCGGCGAATGGTATCCGTATTCTGGTCAGGAACTGCTGACTCACTTCCCGGTCGCGCTCGTGGCGATGCTCGTCGGCTATATTCTGTTCGCGCCGAAGAAAGGCAAACTGCCGGAAAAGGCGGCGTTTTTTCTCGTTTTCGTCACGATCCTGCTGATGTCGCAGTTCCGATCGAAACGTTTCGCCGAGTACTTCCCGCCGTTCGCGATCCTTTTTGCGGCGTTCAGCTGGAAGGAATTCCTGACGCCGGCGGTCGCGGATCTGCCCGAAGACTTCCGTCGCGACATCGAACCGTTCCTCGATGCCGACAAGCCATCGAAGGCGCAGGAATTGATCAGGACGCTGCGGCTCGCGGCGGTTTGGGCGCTCGGCCTGATACTCGGCGGCGTCATGTTCTACAATTTCATCGGCGTCGATTTCAGCACGAACGAACGCATCCAGAAAACACCGTGGCTGAGCTGGCTCGCCGGCATCAAACAGATCGGACTGCTCAGCGACATCCGCGGGAACGAGGCGAACGACAAGTATTCGCGGGCGATGGCGTGGGCGAACGAGAACATTCCCGAAGGCGAGCGCATCTTCAACTGCAACTGGGACGACTTCCCGAAGATGTTCTTTTTCGACCGCAAACATTCGTACGTTTACGGACTCGATCCGAACTACCTCTACTCGAAGAATCCGGAACTTTACCGGAAACTGACCGAGATCACGTCGGGTAAAGTGGAAGACGCCGGACCCGTGATCATCAACGATTTCGGCTCGCATTGGGTAATGACCGACGCGCGCGAGAACGAGGACATGGTCGCGAAACTGCTTGAGAACGGTTGGGCGGAAATGGCGTACGAAGACGACGAAGCGCGGATCCTGAAGATCAGGGACAAGAAGGGCGATGCGCCGCCCGATGCGATCGACGATACGCCGGCAACACCCGAGGAGCAGAAGGAACTCGAGGAAGAGGAGAAGAACGACAACATCGCGAATTCGAATCTTCCGGCGAACGATGAGGACGAGGAGCAGTAACTTAGAATGCGAAAGATCATCCTGTCCGTATTCGCCGCGATCGCAACCGCCGCTTGCGGTCCGAACGAGGCGATCCTGAAATCGAACCGCAACACGATGGTCGAGCCGACGGCGACGCTCTCGCCGCGCAAGACGACGTTCGAACAGGACCTCGCGGACATGCGCGACGCCGGTTTCGACTATATCTTCGTGATCAGGCGTAAAGACGGCAAGGAATTTGAGGACGACGACCGAAAGTTCCTTCGCGAGTCGATGCCGCACGAGATAAACCGTCGGGTTTCGAGCGACGACGGCAAGGCATTCATTTTCGGTTCGGGTTTCGCGATCGACATCAAAGCGGTCGAGAAATGGCGGACAAGATACGTCGTCGAGGATCTTTCGGCGCCGACCGAGAAAGTCGAGAGCAAGAAGTAGAGCGGAGGAAGAGATGGCCGATAAATCATTGAAAGAAAACGGGGAACACGTTCGGCGAATTCAGTTGGATCC
>JAKOSS010000288.1 GCA_029777145.1 Acidobacteriota bacterium
CCCGGAAGGCGCGCGCTGCCTCGGCCTGAACGGCGCGGAGATCATTTTCAACCCGTCGGCGACGGTTGCCGGGCTCTCGGAATATCTGTGGAAACTCGAACAGCCGGCGCACGCGGTCGCCAACGGCTATTTCGTCGGCGCGATCAACCGCGTCGGGACGGAAGCGCCGTGGAACATCGGCGAGTTTTACGGTCAGAGCTACTTCTGCGATCCGCGTGGCCAGATGATCGCGGTCGGGACTCGCGACCAAGACGAACTCATCGTTGCCGATCTCGACATGGACAAGATCAAGGAAGTGCGAAATACATGGCAGTTTTTCCGCGATCGGCGTCCGGACGCTTATGGCGCGATCTGCGATGACTGATTGAAACCCGGGTTTCCGGAATAGCTGATAGCTGATAGCTGATAGCTGATACGGCAAATCTATCAGTTAACAGTTCTCAGTTATCAACTATTTCGGAATAACTGAAACGGATAGATGGTAATTGCAAGCTTCTCTCGAACGATTATGTCCGAAATGCGATCAACCGTTCTCATTTTCTTTCTTGTTTTTCTCGCCGTGCCGGGTCTGGCCCAAACGCCCCAGACGATCGAACGCGAACTCGTCAATCACGTTAAGACGATCAAGAAATTGGCGGCAGAGAACACGTCTGAGGCGGCGTCCAAACTCGACGCCGAGAACGACGCACTGAAGGCCAAGCTCGTCAAATACGGCCGGCTCGCTTCCACGCTGAAATATCCATTCAGCGAATTGAAGAAACAGATGTTCGTCGCGACGTCGAAGGACGGCAAATTCCGCGTCTATTCTTGGGACACGGAAACCGGCGGAACGATGCACTTTTTCGAGAACGTATTTCAGTATCAGGCCGCGAACGGAAAAGTGGTATCGAAGGCGGCCGTCCTCGACGATGAAGACGCCGGCGGCTTTTATACCGATGTCTTTCAGTTGAGCACGAAAACCGGAATGTTGTATCTCGGCCGGATGACCTCCATCGTGTCGTCGCTTGAATCGTACGAGGAGATCTCGCTCTTTCGGATCAGCGGCGCGAAACTTGACGACCGGGTCAGGCTCATCAAGACAAAGGCGGGCCTGCAGAATCGCATCGGCTTCGAGTACAGTTTTTTCTCGGTTGCCGACCGTAAGGAACGGCCCATCAAGTTGATCCGTTTCGACGAACGAACGAAAACGATCAAAATCCCCGTCGTCATTGCCGACAAGGCTTCCGACGGGTCCGGCCGTGTTACGAATCGCTTCATAAACTATAGATTTGACGGGACTTACTTTGTCAGCGTGAGATAAATGACTGAAATTGCACACGAAACGATCGAACAGAATTTCGCCGAGATGCATCCTCTGATGACGGCACCGGAGGCAACACTCGAGTCGAACCGTTGTCTCTATTGCTACGACGCGCCGTGCACGCGCGCATGCCCGACGCATATTGACGTTCCGTCGTTCATCAAGAAGATCGCGTCGGGAAACATCGCCGGCGCGGCGCGCGTGATCTTCGACGCAAACCCGATCGGATCCTCGTGCGCCAAGGTCTGTCCGGTCGAGGTTTTGTGCGAAGGCGCGTGCGTCGAGAAAACGCTCGTCAAGAAGCCGATCGAGATCGGACGCTTGCAGCGCTACGCGACCGAACACGCTCTCGACAGCGGGAAACCGCTGTTTGAACCTGCGGCGCCAAATGGGAAATCGGTCGGCGTGATCGGGTCCGGACCGGCCGGACTGAGTTGCGCCACTTATCTCGCGCGGCTCGGATACGATGTCACGATCTACGAACGGCGCGAACTCGCCGGCGGTCTCGACACGTACGGTATGGCCGAATACAAGATGACTCAGGCGCAATCACTCGCGGAAGTCGCGCATGTCGAATCGCTCGGAGTTAAGTTCAAACTGAACACGACGGTCACCATCGACGGCGGTGAGGGCGTGAGTTTCGCGGATCTTCTCGAATCTCACGACGCCGTTTTTTTGGGCGTCGGGCTCGGCAAGACGAATCGGCTGAACATCCCCGGCGAGGATCTCGACGGCGTGGTCGACGCGCTCCGGTTCATCAAACTGATCAAGACGCGCGACTGGATGACCGTCCCGCGCGGACGTCGCGTGGTCGTGCTCGGCGCCGGCAACACGGCGATCGACGCCGTCACGCAGGCGAAACGCGTCGGCGCGGAGAAATCGATCCTCGTCTATCGCAAAACTGAAAAGGAAGCACCCGCCTACGATTATGAATTCGACATCGCGCGGGCAGACGGCGTCGAGTTTGTCTGGCAGGCCGCACCGGTCGCGATCATCGGCGACGGGAAAGTCGAGCGGATCCGCTGCGCGCGTCCCGACGGCTCCGAATTCGAGATCGAATGCGACATGGTGATCAAAGCCATCGGCCAGGAGAAGCAGCAAGAGTTCTTCAACAAGCTCGGGTTGTTGGTCGATGAAAAGAGCCGCGTCGTCGTCAGCGAAACGATGCAGACATCGAACCCGAAGATCTTCGCCGGCGGCGACTGTGTCAACGGCGGGAAGGAAGCGGTCGATGCGGCGCAGGCCGGCAAAAAGGCAGCGGCCGGAGTTCATCTTGCGCTGACGGGTGAGAAGGCCGGGTTGGCGGGCGGATAACGAATTGAGCGATTGGTAAAGTTGGAAGCATCGGCATTCGCCGATCCCGGTTTTCCATGCCGGCGCATCGCCACGAACGAAGAGGGGTAATTGATGAGGATCCGAAGAACTTCGCTATTGTTTTTGGTTGCCGTGATGACCGCATCGATCGCGGTTGCGCAGACGAACGAAAAGCAGATCGACGATCTGATGAAGACGTATGTGGCCTACGGTCAGTTCAACGGGTCGGTCCTTGTCGCGGACAAAGGAAAGGTTATTTACAAGAACGGATTTGGAATGGCCAATATGGAGTGGTCCATTCCGAATACGCCGAACACGAAATTCAGGATCGGCTCGGTAACCAAGCAATTCACCGCAGCGCTGATCCTGCAGCTCGTCGAGGCGGGAAAGATCAAACTCGACGGCAAGTTGTCCGATTATCTTCCGTACTACCGAAAAGATACTGGTGAGAAGATCACGATCCATCAGCTTCTCAATCACACATCCGGAATACCCAGCTACACCGGACTTCCGGAATTCAAAGACGTTCTCCCCGATCCATACACGGTAGAGGATTTTGTCAAAAAGTTCGCCAGCCACGATCTCGAATTCGAACCGGGCACGAGGTTCAGATACAACAACTCCGGCTATTTCATTCTCGGCGCGATCATTGAACAGGTAACGGGAAAGACGTATGAAGCCGTTTTGACTGAAAAGATCCTGACTCCGCTCGGGATGAACGATACCGGATACGACCACAGTGCCGCGATCCTGAATCGACGTGCCGCGGGCTATGAAAAGACGCTCGACGGTTTTCGAAACACGGCTTTTATCGACATGTCGCTTCCGTTCGCCGCCGGGTCGATGTATTCGACCGTTGAGGACCTGTTCAAATGGGATCAGGCGCTTCACACCGATCAGATCATCTCCGCGGATAGCAAAAACAAGATGTTCACGCCGGGACGTTCCAACTACGGTTACGGCTTTCACATCGTGGACCGGGTGATCGGCAATTCCGAACAGAAGACGAAATTCGTCCTGCACGACGGCGGTATCAACGGATTCAACAGTCTGATAATCCGTCTCGTCGATAAACGGCAGACCATCATTGTCCTCGACAATGTCGGGCTCGGTCGATTTCACCGCAAAATGACGGACTCGATCGCCGCGATCCTGAACGGGCAGCCGTTCGAAGCTCCGAAAAAGTCGGCCGTCGAACAGATTTACAAGACATTGATCGACCAGAATATTGCGGCCGCGATCGCCGAGTACCGGAAACTCAAAGCGGCAGTTTCTGCGAATTACGATTTTTCCGAACTGGAACTTAACCGGTTCGGAAATCAATTGCTCGGAAAGAAGCGCATCAAGGACGCGATCGAGATCTTCAAGCTGAACGTCGAGATGTACCCGAAGTCCGGCAATGCTTACGACAGTCTTGGTGAGGCGTATCTCGCCGACGGTCAGAAGGATCTCGCACTGGCAAATTACAAAAAGTCCGTCGAAATCAATCCTGCCAATGCGAGCGCCGTGAAGGCCATCAACCAGCTTGAAGGAAAGACGATAGAGGTCGATCCGTCAGTTTATGATGCTTACACAGGCGATTACGAACTGAAGCCGGGCTTCATCCTGACGATCTCGCGCGAAGGCGACAAACTGATCGGTCGGGCAACGGGACAACGCAAAACGACGCTTGAGCCGGTTTCGGAAAACCAGTATGTCGTTCCTGAGATAAACGCGAATATCACGTTCGAGCGGGACGCCGACGGCAAGGTCACCGGCCTGATACTCGTGCAAGGCGGTCGGACGACCAAGGCCAAGAAGATCAAGTAATTGACTCTTCGGAAATATCTTGATTTGTCTTGATATGTCGGTATAATTCGATATGGAGTTTGAATGGGATGAAACAAAGGCTCGTTCCAATAGACTTAAACACGGCGTTACTTTCAACGAGGCGGAGCAGGCGTTCGATGATCAGAATGCTGTTGAGATCCTTGACGAGACGAATTCCGAGTCGGAAGTCCGATATCAGATAATCGCTCTTTCGCCGTTAAGACTATTGTTCGTTGCGTTCACCGTTCGCGGCGAGACGATTCGAATAATCTCTGCACGAAAGGCAAATGCCGAGCAGACGCGTATTTACAATGAGTACAACCGATAAAGAACTTAGCTATACGGTCACGGAAGAAGAATACCGTGAAGGTCTTGCAAAAGGCTGGTCCGATGAAGAAATGCTCAAACCCGGAACCTACAAGGTCATTCGTTCGCGGTTCGTCAATCGGCGCAAGGAAGCAAAGTCCAAGATCTCTCTTTATCTCGACAATGACGTTTTGAACTATTTTCGCGCACGCGCCGAAGAACCCGACGCCGCGCCGTATCAGACACAGATAAACAACGAACTAAGGCGAATAATGGAGAACGATGTGCGAGATGTCACTAGTGTCGAAAACGACATATTGAACAACGAAGAGTTTCTAAGGGCGCTGAAAGCAAAGCTCGAAACGGTCTGAAGGATATTAGTTAGGCCTTACCACGAATCATGGCAGATCTAAGTGTAAATTTCGCAGGAATCAAATCGCCGAACCCGTTCTGGCTGGCCTCGGCGCCGCCGACGAACATGGGATCGATGATCGAACGCGCGTTCGACGCGGGCTGGGGCGGAGCGGTCTGGAAGACGCTCGGCGATCCGATCGTCAACGTCTCGTCGCGGCTCGCGGCGATCGATTACGGCTCGACGCGGATGCTCGGACTGAACAACATCGAGTTGATCACGGACCGACCGCTCGAGGTGAACCTCAAGGAAGTTTACGAGTGCAAAAAGAAGTACCCGAACAACGCCGTCATCGTCTCGCTGATGGTCGAGTCGAAGCGTGAGGCGTGGCACGAGATCGTCAAACGCTCGCAGGATACCGGCTGCGACGGTTTCGAGCTCAACTTCGGCTGCCCGCACGGGATGAGCGAGCGCGGCATGGGATCGGCGATGGGCCAGGTTCCCGAGTACACTTGCATGGTCACCGAATGGGTCAAGGAAGTCTCGAATCTGCCGGTGATCGTCAAGCTGACGCCGAACGTCGCGCATATCGGTCCGCCGGGACGCGCCGCGGCGAAGGGCGGAGCCGACGCGGTTTCGCTGATCAACACGATCAATTCGGTGATGGGCGTCGATATCGATTCGATGGTTCCCTATCCGAACGTCAACGGAAAGGCGGCGCACGGCGGATACTGCGGACCGGCGGTCAAACCGATCGCGCTCAACATGGTCTCGGAACTCGCGCGCGATCCCGAGGTCAACATTCCGATCTCGGGGATCGGCGGCATCGCGACCTGGCGCGACGCGGTCGAGTTCATGCTGCTCGGCGCCGGCACGGTCCAGGTCTGCACGGCGGTGATGCATTACGGATACCGTATCGTCGAGGACATGATCGACGGTTTGAATTCGTATCTCGATGAAAAGGGATTCGCTTCGG
>JAKOSS010000289.1 GCA_029777145.1 Acidobacteriota bacterium
CGCGAACTCGTCAAGAAAGTGATGGACGTCCGCACGGGATCGGCGTTTCTTCTGCGCGACGTATTGCTCCCGAACCTGCGGCCGATGTACGAAGATCTGTTCGCCGCGGCGGGCGACGTCGATCTTTTGCTCTCGGGCGAAGTCGTTTTTCCAGCGCGGTCGGTCGCCGAAAAACTCGGGATCAAATGGGTTTCGACGACGCTCGCGCCGGGCACATTTCTTTCGCCGACCGATCCGTTCATCCCGCCGACCGCGATGTGGCTGCGTCACTTCCGATTTCTCGGACGCGCGTTCTTCGGCCCGATGTTCGGGCTCGTGAAGATGATCATCCGCAATTGGTTCGGGCCGTACAGGGAATTCCGTCGCGAACTCGCGCTGCCCGACGCTGGCGATCCGATGTTCGAGGGCAAGTCCGATCTTTTGAACCTTGCGATGTTCTCGCGCGTGCTCGGCGAGCCGCAGCCGAGCTGGCCGAAGTCCACCGTTCAGACGGGATTCTGTTATTACGACGGACAAAAAGATCTCGGAGCGATGCCCGACGGGCTCGAGGAATTCCTCGAATCGGGCGAACCGCCGATCGTGTTCACGCTCGGGAGCGCCGCCGTCATGGACCCGCGCGATTTTTTCACCGAAAGCGCGAAGGCGGCGAAATTGCTCGGGCGCCGCGCGCTTTTGCTTTACGGAATGTTCAACGAGATACCCGAGATCGAGGGGGCAAATGAATGGAGGATCGAGACCGGAACGGGCATCAGATCGAAGATCGCGGCGTTTCCGTACGCTCCGTATTCACGCGTTTTTCCGAAGGCCGCCTGCGTCGTCCATCAAGGCGGCGTCGGGACGACCGCGCAGGTTCTCCGCGCCGGAGTTCCGCAGCTCGTGATGCCGTATTCGCACGACCAACCGGACAACGCCGCGCGCTGCGAACGGCTCGGCGTCGCGAAGATCGTATCGCGCGGAAATTACTCGGCGGCGATCGCCGAATCGAAGATCCGGCCGCTGATCGAGAACGCTGAATTTGCAGAAAACGCCGCCGCCGCCGCGAAGGTGATCTCAGGTGAAAACGGCGCCGCATCGGCCGCCGACGCGATCGAAGCCGTTTTGAAGAGTTAAGCCGGACGCGTAAAATGACACCTGTGTTTGAGAAAGATAAGCCGCGTATGAGAAATCGAATCCTCGTTCTTTTCCTAACTCTGATCGTCGTTTCGCCGGCTTTGGCGCAAATGTCGCGCAAGCCGTCGCCGACGCGCGAACCGGCCGGCGCGATGGACAAGCGGCCGGATTCGAAAGAGAACGCGCTGCTCAGAATCGGTTCACGCGCCGAATTCGAAACGATCGGACGCGTTTACAATCCGAACACGCCGTACGCGATGCTTCATGCGATGTTCGTCATCGATCGCAAGAACAACAACAAGATCTACTACGTCAATTCCCAGAAATTCCGTTTTCACAAGGATTTTCTTTACGCGACCGGACTTGCGGCGCGCGGTACCGACATTTACAAGGCGGCGTATTTCAACGAAGACCGGCGGTTCATCGTCGGCACGATCGCATGGCAAAAGACGGTCGACAAATGGACGTGGGAACTTTGGGAAGGCGATCTCGCGAACTCGTTCCACATCAAGACCGCGAACGCCGTGATCGCGCGCACGTTCTTTGAAAAGGTCTATTACAAACCGAACTCGATCTCGCAGGACGATGCCTCGGCGAACATCGGCATCGACCGCGTCACGCAGGACGAACTCAACAAGAATCAGGAATATCTCGCGCTCAATGCCGGAACCGCCGTCGGCCGGATACACATCATCGACAAGCTCGACGACACGGTCGAGATCGGCGACAACGAGATCGTCATTCTCAAGGAACTTCCGGTCAGCCTGCCGCCGGTGCGCGGGATCATCGTCGCCAAGCCTTCGACACCGCTGTCGCACATCAACATTCTCGCCAAGGGCTGGAACATTCCGAACGTCTACATCAAGGACGCGGACAAGCTGTTCAAGGAAATGGATACCTGGTGGGTCAGGCTCGACGCGTCGATGACCGACTACAAGATCAAGCGTCTGGTCGATATGCCCGACGGTCCCGAAGCGCCGCCCGATCCGCCCGATCAGCAGGTCGCGCCGGCGAATCTCAAGATCCAGAAGCTGACGAGCCTGCGCATGATGCGTAAAGCTGACAGCGTCGCGTTCGGCGGAAAAGCCGCGAATCAGGGCGAGATCATGCGCGCCCGGATCCCCGGATTCGCGATTCCCGACGGTTTTTCGATCCCGTTCTACTGGTACGACAAGTTCATGAAGGAGAACGGTTTCGACAAGGTGATCGACGAGATGATGGACGAATACAATTTCGTCCACAATCCGCGATACCGTCGTCAGAAACTTGATGAATTCCGCGCAAAGATCCAAAAGGGAAACTTCGACGAATCGCTTCGAAAGGCAGTGATCGCCCGCTGGCGGACCGAGCTCGGCGGACGCGGGGTCTTTGTCCGCAGCTCGTCGAACGCCGAGGATCTTCCGAATTTCTCGGGCGCCGGCCTATATTCGAGCGTCCCTAACGTCAAAACCGACGAACAGCTCATCGAGGCGATCAAGAAAGTTTGGGGATCGCTCTGGAAGTTCGAAGCATACGAGGCGCGTGTCCGAAATTACGTCGATCAGGACAGCGTTTACATGTCAGCGCTGATCCAGGTCGGGATCAACATGAACCGCAGCGGAGTGCTGATCACGAAGGATCCGTTCGACCCGAAGAACAAGAACGCGGTTTACATCAGCGCCGTTTGCGGGCTCGGCGAGAGCGTCGCGAACAACAAGGGAATTCCCGAACAGGTGCTGTTCAATCCGCGCTCGAACGCGGTGATCGTGATGACGTACTCGGATCTTGAGAACTCGATGAAGTTCGACGATGCCGGATTCGTCAAGGAAGTTCCCGACAAGTGCGCCAACACCAAAACGAACAGAATACTGAGCGACGTTCAGGTCCGATCGCTGGCTCGCATGGCGCTGGCGATCCGCCGGGTCTTCGGCGACAAGGCCGAGCAGGACATCGAATGGGGAATCATGAACGGCCGGTTTTATATCGTTCAGGCCAGACCGTATATTGAGAAATGAGCCCATTTTCAATTTGCGATTTTCGATTTGCGATTGGCATTTCGCGATTCGGGTTTCGGGGTGGTCAATGGCAAACGACGATCGCAAATTGAAAATTGCAAATCGCAAATTAGCACTCAGAACAATGAAAAAAATCATCGTAATTGCAATCTCCGCTTTCCTATTCGCCGCCTGCGGAAATACGCCGCAACCGGTCGCGAACACGAACACGAACACTGCGGCGACGCCGGCGTCGAACTCGAACAGTCTCGTCATTTCAAGCCACAAGTCAGAATCGACTCCGACGTCGGAGACAAAACCGCAGTCGACGTCGGGCGGATCGCCGAACCAGCGCCCCGCGGACATCAAGGCGCAGACAGCGGCGATCGAGAAGGC
>JAKOSS010000290.1 GCA_029777145.1 Acidobacteriota bacterium
AACCGCAGTTCAAGGAAGCCGCGATCATGATGATCGCCGACAGTTGCGAGGCCGGCGCGCGTTCGCTCGAGGAACCGAATCCCGAGAACATCCGTTTCATCGTGACGAAGATCATCGACGCGATCCTCGCCGACGATCAGCTCAACGAGTGCGATCTGACTTTGCGCGAACTGACGCAGATACGCGAATCGATGATCAAGTCGCTGATCGCGATCTATCATTCGCGCGTCGATTATCCGGGATACACGCCGCCGAGTTCGCTGCAAAGAATTTTGATCCCGAAGGAATTGCTCGACACCGAAGAGCGCGGCATGCGTTTCGCGAACCCGGCGGACATTCCGATCAGCAAGGGAGGCGAGATCGAGGACGAGGCGATCGACCGTTCGGTCCAGCCTGATCATTCGGGGAACGTGAATTGATTTGGGATTGGGGATTTGGGATTTCGGATTGCGGATCGGCGGCGGGGACCCTGGGTATAAATTGCAGTTTCATCCAAGCTCTTATTTGAGGTCGACGATTTTCTCGAGAAAGTTTTTCACTGCGTAGAAAAGGAACAGCACAAGCGGAAACAAAATCAAGGAAATCCAACCGAAGAGCTTTCCTTGCAGGTCGACAGGGGCGAGCATAAAAAGTAGACCCAATATCACGGTTGCGATTGGAACAAAAAAATAGAGTAGAAAATGCCTCTTCTTTGTAATCAGAACTCCGCCCACTGTCAGCAAGGTTCCGATAAAGAATGCCGTAATCACAAATGTGAGCGAGAAAACCCGGGCTCGCCCACCAACAAGGCCGTCAAACAATACAAGTGAGCTCGCAAACGTTAGGTACACTCCAGGCGCTGTTAGAAGAATCGAAATAACTCGTTTGGCTACTTCATTTGGATCGCTGTGGATAATACCGGGGTGAGGTGATTCATCAGGCAAAGGGCCCGGTTCCACGATCTCAATTGGTGACCAAGATTGACTGAAGTCAGATTCAACGTAATTTTCTTGTCGATCAACCGTTTTCGTCTGATGTTTTCGTGTCGTCATTTATTGAGAACCGGGATGGTTACCGGCTGAGGCGATAACGTGATTCAGTCTCAGCCGGTAGGTCAATTGATTTGGAAACGTACTCAGACAACGCCGCCCGTGCATAAGCCGTCGCAGTCATACATTAGTAAGGTCCCGCACCCGCCAACCTGAAAGCGACAACTGGAGGAACTGCACGACGATCCCGAACGCCACCAATCACAATAATCGCTGTTTCCAGAACACGAACAGTTTGGCGCCAAGTTTTCACCATTGTCGGCGGGATCTTTCTTCTCTCCTCCAAGAGTTGCAAAAATCTCCACCGCTTCTTCTTTCTGAAAATGAACTAGGAGTCTATCCTTCAGCGAGTTGAGAGTCTGATGAATATTGTTCCATTCATCGGAATCACGCCGAATGTTGTAGATGCTAGAATTAGCAAGGTGAATCGCCTCAACAATCAACTCCCCCTTTTCTTTGTTGAGTGAACGTTGGGCCAACTGAACTGCCAAATGGGTCCTAACTGTGTCGCTTTTTTCACTACCGTTCATTGCCTGAAACGTAGCCCTTCGTTCAGACTCGTAGATTTGGTTGAACAGGGACTGATACCTGAGAAGTGCGGGAATATCAGGTTCAATCCCGCCAATTTCAGCAAAAATACCTGCAGCATCGGAATTGGAGAACGAAGCCTTCACTCTTGTCTCAAAGAACGCTGCACTCTGTTTTGCACTCGATGTCTTGCCAACGACGTCCTTTTCATACATTTCGGAAGAGGTGAGCAAAATACCATCGAGAATAATATCACGTTGTATTTCGTTCAAATTTTGTCGTTTTGCGAATTGGAGAGCCAAATGGAGTCGAACGAGACTCGCCTTATCGGCAGAGGAAAATGAAGAAAACAGCTTCGGACGACGATTACGCTCCAACCTCGTGAGCGCGACATATTCGTCCAAAATCGTTAGACTATGCTGCCCCCCCCCCCAGAAACCGCGACCGATTTACCGCCCTGAGACTGGAGGCAAATAACCTGAGAACCAATGAGCAATGCGCTGAAGATGATTCTCGAAAAATTGATTCTTTTCATACTTATTGAGTACCTCCAAGGAATTGAGATTAGTGTTGAGATTACGACGTATGTCCTAAGCGCAATTCAACACGTAGCCGCCGCCGAAGACCCGTCGTACGAGGGTTTGGTAGCACACTTTTTCTAATAGTACAAGCGTTTTCCTATCTTCTAGTAGCGAAAATTCATGATACGCTGATATTTGTTCTTACAAAGACGCGTATGAGATCAGAAGACAAGCAGTACAAATTCAAAGGAGCGGGTGGCACGGAAGGCGGCGTTGCCGAGTTCCTAATCGGGCTCGGGATGGCGATCGCCGGGGCGTATCTGCTGACGAATCAGGTAGTTGTCACGAGCGGGTTCTGGTCGTTATTCGGATTCAGCGCGTTCGGGCTGTCGCTGATCCCGCTTATTTTCGGGATCGGAATATTGTTTTTCAACGGAAAGTCCGTCCTCGGCTGGCTGCTCACATTCGCCGGCGTGATAATCATCTTCGTCGGCATCCTGATGAACCTTCACATCTTTTTCGTGCCCACGAGCCTTTTCAACACGATCCTGATGCTTGTCCTGCTCGCGGGCGGCATCGGACTCGTCGCGCGGGGACTTAGGGCCCACTGATCGACATTTGCGCATTCCAGGCTATGCATTCCAGGCTATGCATTCCAAGCTTCGCATTCCAGGCTATGCATTCCAAGCTTCGCATTCCAGGCTTCGCAATCCAGGCTTCGCATTCCAGGCTTCGCATTCCAGGCTTCGCATTCCAGGCTTCGCATTCCAGGCTTCGCATTCCAGGCTTCGCATCTCAAATCTTGAGATCTTGGAGTGCGCCGCAAGGGTCTGGAATCTTGAAATCTTGGAATACGCTCCCGGCGTCTGGAATCTTGGAATACGCTCCCGGCGTCTGGAATCTTGGAATACGCTCCCAGCGTCTGGAATCTGGAATACGCCCTCGGCGTCTGGAATTTTGAAATTCTGAGGCCTATCGGCCCAGCTCACCCGATATCACCTGCTCGATCGCCGGCAAGCCGCCGATGTTGCGGGCCGCTCTCAGAACTATCTCGAACATCGGGCCGATGTACTGCTCGAAGTGCTTCTTCCCGCGGTTAGCTGATTGAAAAGAGAAGGTTCCGATCGCCTTCAGGCAGCGCTGGATCGTCTGAAGACGGAACTCCGCCGCGAACTCATCTTCATTGATCGCCGGCAGGCCAAGTTCGATTCTTTTCCGAAGAAGCAAAGACCGCTTCGCCGCCAGATAATCGGCGGACGGCGCCTCCGTTACGCGATCAAGTAGAAGCGAGACGAGGTCGTAAGTCGTCGAACCGATCCGCGCGTCCTGATGATCGATGATCTTCAGTTCCCCGTCCGCCAGCATGAGATTCGCCGCGTGAAAATCCCTGTGCGTCAGCACGCGTGCCATTCCGGCGAGTTCGCGCGCGACGACATTCAGCTCTTCGGTAAATTCAGATGGAACGGTTTCGGGCGCGCGGCCCTTGAGCGTCGTGAAATAATGCTGCCGGAAGAAATCGAGCTCCCACGAAAGCTTCTCAAAGTCGAACGAAAGACGCGACGCGATCGAGTTTCGCGCGAACGCCGATTCCGTCGCCGCCTGGATCCTCGCGATCAGCCCGATCGCATCGTCGATGTAGTCTTCGCGGACGGTGTTTTCGGATCGCAGAAGAACGTCGCGGAGGATCGTGTCGCCGAAGTCTTGGTGAATGATCACGCCTTCCGGTCGGTTGGAAAAAAGCACGCTCGCGACCGGCAGATGATTCGTGATGAAAAGTTCAGTGACGTCGAGACAGGCGTCAAACTGGGCGTTGCCGGCATCGTCCTGCGGGTAAACGCAGGCGATCGCGGTCGCCCCGTCCCATGAAATTCGAAAATACTCGCGTGTCGACGCGTCGGGCGTCAACGCGCTGAACTCCGAGCCGGACGGCACGTTCGGGAGTTGGTCGAGGACCTTCTTCAGGCGATCGGTCGGGGCGGTCTCCATCGTTTGCGGTTAAATGTATTCGATCAGCGGCACGACGTAGTTGTCGCCCTGGATGTAGCCTTTGAGCGCTTTTTCGGGGACTTCTTCGGCGGCGCGGACCATATCGGCGCGGACGATCGCCGCGTTCTCGAAATGTTCGCCCGGAAGGATCGTCACGCCGTCGGCGATGATACAGCGGTAAACGTGCGCGTCGTCGCCGATCGAGACGTCGTCCCACATGATCGAGTCCTTGACGATCGCGCGTCCCGAAACGATGCAATTGTTTCCGGCAAGAACGCTCTGGCCGTTCATCATCTCAAGCGAGACGTCTAGATACCGCGGGATCGTCGAGAGTTCAAACCAGTTCGCGTCGGTGACGTGGACGGCGATCTTCTCTCCGGCACGAAGCGCCGGATTGTAAAAGGTCGGAACGATGTCCGAATACACTCCGCGCGGGATGTATTCGAAGACCCGCGGCTCGAGAACGTGAATTCCGGTGAACATCAGCGGCGCCGTCAGGTCGAGCGTGATGTCCTTAATCTCGCCGACCGAAAGCGGGTGCGCGTAGTCGCCGAATCCCGTCAAATATCCGTCCTTGACGTAAACCTCGGTAAAACGCTCACGTTTAATATTCGGCTTGAGCACCATCGTCGCGATCGCGCCCGATCGTTTGTGCGTCTCGACCGCCGCCGAGATGTCAATGTCGGTGATTATCTTGCCGTTGACGATGACGAATGTGTCGTCCTCGAGCAAATGCCGGGCGTTGTCGAGCGCGCCCGCGGTTCCGAGGATCGAAGGAATCTCTTCCGTGTAATGGATCCTGACCCCGAAATCGGATCCGTCGCCAAGCGCGCGCCGGACAGATTCGGGCTGATGATGGAGATTCACGACGACGTCTTTGAATCCGAATTGCGCGACGTATTCGGCGACGTATCCGACGAGCGGCTTTCCGAGAAAAGGGATCGCCGGCTTCGTTCGGTCGATTGTTAAAGGAAAGAGCCGCGTACCAAATCCCGCGGCGAGGATCATCGCTTTCATATCCGGGTCGATGCCTGCATCGAATCTCAAACCTTACTAGTTTTTGCGGTTTGATTGCAAACTTGCGCCGCCGCGATTTGTCCCTAGAATCAAAGACATGACCGGTGAGGACATAGATGCAACGAGCGCTCTGTTCGCCGAAGACGGAAAGTCGGAATTTATTGCCGAATTGACCGCTTCCGGCCATCGCGTGATCGAGCTTCCGGTTCCGCGGATCACGCCGGTTGCCGGCGCGGAATTGCGGCCGTTCGACGAGATCGATTGGATCGTTTTCGCCGGCGCGGAGTCGGCGTCCTCCTTCCTCGACCACGCATCCCGCGCGCTCGAAGAGTCCGCCGATTCGATCCGCGTCGCGGCGATCGGGAGCGGACCATCCGAGCTCCTGCGGGACCGGCTGATCCACTGCGACGTGGTCTCGGAAAATTCACCGCCGGACGCCGTGATTTCCGAGGTCGAAGCGTATGAATCGGGACTGGCCGAAGTTTCGGTGCTGATCGTCGGCGGCGACTGGGAAGCTCCGGCGATCGCGTCGTCGTTTGCGGCGGCCGGAGCAAAGACTTCCGCGTTTATCGCCTGTACCGCGAATTTCGAAGATGCGGCCGCCGTGTCGCGCATCCGAACGCTCGCTCTCGGAGGCGCGATCGACAGATTCTGCGTCGATTCCCCCGACGAAGTCGACATGATCCGTGTACTTTTTGCCGGCGATTTATTGGCTGAACTCCTTCCCGATGCAGTTTTCGACTGCGCCGATGTGCGGACCGCGCTCCGCCTGGGCGAACTCGGAGTTTCTTCCGCATCCATCAGGATCCGCGCAAAAAAAGACGGCCACGGCGAACCGTGACCGTCGATCCTTCTGAAATCGTCCGCAATTAGTGAACGTTCCAGTTGTTGACCGGATAGTCGCCCTGGGCTCCCCACTCGAATTGGAGAAGACCGGCGTCGCTGGACTTCCGAACGTAGAAGAAGTTCTGCGCCGGATCGGCATTCGGACGCCAGACAGCGATGTCCGTGGTGCCGTCACCGTCGAAGTCACCCTGCGTGATGTAGTCGCCCGGGATACCCCACTGATACGGACTTGCGGGATTGCCGCCGCCGTCGCTTTCGAGGATCCAGAAGTACTTGCGAAGTCCGGAACCGAGATCGACATTGCGCGAAACGCAGATATCGTCACGGCCGTCGCCGTCGTAGTCACCGGGAACGACAAAGTCGCTCGAAAGGCCATAATTCACGACGTAAACGCCATTGTCGCTCGAACGGCGGATCCAGAACTGGCCCGAACCGGCAACGTCCCGTTGAATCGCGGCATCGGCTTTGCCGTCGCCGTCGTAATCCATCGAGAAGGCAACGTCACCCGAGGTTCCCCAAGGCAGGTAATTGACGCTCGTCGGAGTCGTTTCATCGGACCAGAAGAACGTTCCGGCCGAATCACGGAAGACCGCAAGGTCGTCCTTGCCGTCGCCGTCCCAGTCGCCGCCAATCGTCGGATCGTCGCCGTCCTGACCATAGAGGCGGTTCGAAACCGTGCTCGTCGTCGAAAGCAGGATGTGGAATCCGGCAACACCCGACGCGCCGGGTGTCCAAACCGTCAGGTCATCCTTGCCGTCGCCGTCGTAGTCATTCGTCAGATAGAAGTCGAACTCATCGCCGAGATTGGTGACGCCGAGTGAATTACCGTTCGTCGAATCCGCAACCCACCAGGTCGAAGTCGCGGAAACGCCGTTCTTGCGCGGCATGTTGCGCATCGTTCTCACCTTGTTGCGTCCCTGGTGATCTTCGCCCGACGTACCGGCAAACGACGGAATGTTCGAGCGCACGATCACAAAATCAGATTTTCCGTCGCCGTTGATGTCGTTCGGTGCGTCCGACGGCTCAACGACTCCGCCTTCGAGCGTCAGCGTCGCAGCGGCGATGCCGCCCGTGTCGCCGCTCGCGTTGTCCGACATCCGGAGCGTCCACGTTCCGTTGGCGGTTACTGCGGCGAACGCCGGATTCATCAAAGTCGCGGGGGCCGGATTCGGCGTGCCGGCGCCGCCAAGCTGCGTGGTTCTATACGATCCCGCGGTCATGGCCTCTGCCGTCCCGCGTGCGGTCGCTTCCTGCCACCAACCACCCGACGGCGGCGAGTTGTACGCATCACCGAACACGTACGGACCGGCATTGAAGTCTGAACTGTCGCCGAAAGAAGTTGAACTGGTTGCACCCGTGCGTCCGAAAACCGTGAACGAAGTGCCGTCCGGCGCGATCAGAACGGCCGTGATGTCGCCGACCCATGTGTGCGTGGGTGCCCCGCCCGCAATTGAGACCTCGACGTTCGTCGGTGAGCCGCCGACTCCGGTAACATTGAACGAAATATTGAGCGGCGATCCCGGATTGTTGTCAGGAATCGGACCGACGCCCGTGCCGGCAAAGGTTGCCGACGGCACCGCCGTTCGCGTGGTGCTGGCGCTCGTACTGTTGTTAGAAGCTCCGACCCACAGAGCGCAGACCGCCACACCCAGTACCAATACCGGAAATGCGATCATTCTCAACGAAGCGGTGCTTTTTGACCAAAACATAAAGTTCCCTCCTCAGATTGAAAGTGTTTCCAAAATGGACAGCGCCGACCACGATTGCGGGAAATGGTCGGCCCAATAGTTGATTTCGGGGGAAAGTTACCCTGAATCGCCGATCAAAGTCAAGGAAACGCAATACTTGCGATGTCCGGCAACAGCGGCAGAATGCTTGCCGGACGCCATTCGATATCTGTTAGACTCTGAGAATGCAAGTGGGTTCAGCATCGTCCGCCGTTTTGTTTTTTGTCGACGGACTCGGCATCGGCGAGCGTCATGAATCGAACCCGCTGTTCGGAATCGCCGCCGATCCGCTCGCGTATTTCAAGGATTCGGTCATCGTTGACGCAGAAATACGGATGGTTCCGACGGACGCCCGGCTCGGGATCGAGGGACGACCCCAGAGCGCTTCCGGGCAGACCACGATCCTCACCGGCGTCAACGCTCCGAAGTTGCTCGGATATCACAAGAACGGTTTTCCGAATCAGGCGCTTCGCGACGTGATCGCAACCGAATCGATCTTCCGCAAACTGATCGCCGCCGGCGTCGAAGAGGTGGTGTTCGCGAACGCCTACACGCCTCAGTTCTTCGCCGAGACGCCGCGTTGGAAATCCGCCACGACCGTCGCGATGGAATCCGCGGGAGTCCAATTCCGGCGCCTTCCCGATCTTGTCGGTCGAGCCGCACTCTTTCATGATTTCACAAACCGGACGCTCCGCGATCGCGGATTCGATGTTCCGCTGTTTTCTCCGACCGATGCGGCCGGGATTCTCGCGACGCTGTCGCATCAGTATCGATTCGTACTCTACGAACACTTCATCACCGACAAGATCGGGCACGATCAGGATCACGACAGCGCCCGAACGCATCTTCCCGAACTCGCGGAATTCGTTCGCGAAACGATCGCCAGGCTCGATCCCGAGCGCACGACATTCATCTTGACAAGCGACCACGGAAACATAGAAGATTTGTCCGTTCGAAACCATACATTGAACGATGTTCCGACCCTGGTCTGGGGACGACGGCGTGATGCGACCGCTTCGCGGATCAAAGATCTCGCCGACATCGCCCCGGCGATCTTCGATCTGCTGACATGACTGAACAAACCACCTTTGCAAAGAACGACCGGAAAGAGATCTTCGGATGGATGCTCTATGACTGGGCCAACTCGGCGTTTTTTACAGTCGTAACGACGGTCCTCGTCGGGCGATACCTTCTGGACCTGGCGCAAAAGGCCGTCGGTGAGGACGGAGTGATCTTCGATCTCGGACTCTTCACCGTCACCGCGAAGGGGCTGTTTCCGTTCTGTACGGCCGTCTCGACGCTATCGCTCGTCATCTTCCTGCCGATTCTAGGCGCGATCGCCGACTACACCCATCTGAAGAAAAAAATGATGGCGACGTTCTGCTACATCGGCGTCATTACCGGCGCCTGGCTTTTCTTCGTCGATACCTCGTATCTTTGGTGCGGGCTCCTGATCATCATCTCGAGCATGGCGTTCGCGGCATCGAACGTCTTTTACAACGCCTTCCTGATCGATGTGACGACCGAGGACAGACGCGATTCGGTTTCAAGCTACGGCTACGGACTCGGGTATATCGGCGG
>JAKOSS010000291.1 GCA_029777145.1 Acidobacteriota bacterium
GACGAGATCGCCCATTTTTCGTCGCCTGACATCGTGATCACGACCGCCGAATCAACGGATAAGAAGATCCGAATCCTCAACAGCAATACCGCGGTCGAGACCGGGAAATATCACGTGGTGGGAACGAACAAGGGCAAGCCGTTCGACGAGACGGGCCGGTACACGACGACCTGGATCTGGCGCGAACTGCGCTGGCAGATCATCGCCGACCATAATTCGGAGATCAAGAAATAACTCGGCGTTTCTTGGAACCTGGATCCCGAGAACCTGTAGATCCTGATTACGTCGGCGAGTTCGCCGTTTTGGAGTTCGCCGACCTGAACGGAGACGGAAAAAGGAGTCCGTTTTAGGTGGTCAATTTACGTACGGCGGTGAGTCGACGGAGGTGTTCGAGTTTTCTGATACCGGTCTGGAAAAGGTGTTGTTCATCGATTGTGGGGATTGACACCAAGATTCAAACAAAGGGGCGCGAATGCCGAAACGCATTTCCACGTTTTTCAAATTCAGTAGGTAATTATGAGGAAGAAACCGTTAATCGCGCTGATCGCGGCGATCCTGCCGATGTTCATTGTTGGTCTAGGCTGCAGCCGTTTGGCGGGCCTCAAGACAAACTACTTCGAAGCGGACAATGCCGCGAAAGTCGTCGCCGACGTCAAGTCCAAGGTCGGCAAGAGTTTTCGCGTCGTGGAAGCCGTGGTCGAGAAAGACGAAATGCGTCTGCAGATCGTTGACCCGAACAACCCCAGGAATATCGACGAATACCGCTCGCTCGCCGGATTTGTGACCGGACCCGAGCCGGTAAAGCTCAATGCGCTGGTCAGCGATCCGACACAATCATCGGTTCCGGTCGAGGAGATCGATTTCGGGGCGGTGCCGAACATGGTGTCGGGCGCGCTCGAACGCACCGCACTTGATGGCGGATTCGTCAAGCGAATGACCTTTCAACGCGGATTTGCGATGCAGGGATCGGGAGCCGGAAGCCTCGGCGCGCCGCGGTGGAATATCGAGGTCACCGGAACCCGGGAGAACGCGTCGGCAACCGCGAACGGCAAAGGCGAGATCATCGGACTAGATCTTTCGCAAACTTCCCGAGGCAAAGACTATACGGTGCTGAGCAAAGGGGAGTTGACGCGCGCACAGCAGGCATTGAAGTCTGTAGTCGGCAGCGGCGCAAGTGTCAGCGATGTGACAATTCGCAAGAACAGCGTCGAGATAAACGCGGTCTTGGCCGATGGAAGCAACGACATGGAGAGATTCACCTTCGGAATTGGCGGCGTCAAAAAGGGACTTGTGGCCATTAAGGCGATCATGTCGAACACCGGCGGGTATTTTTCGATCGATGACATCAATTTCGTGAGGGCACTCGATTTTCTTGAGAAAGCGAAGGTGCGCCTCGAGATGCCGAATGCCGAAGTAACGTCGATTTCCTTTTCACGGAAAGCGAGAACGGTAATGAATCTGGACAACAAATACAATCGAATCGATGTTTCGCTGAGAGAAGGCAAAAACGAAGGCTCGGTGGGATTCGACCTGACCGACGGATCGGAGGTCATTGCGTGGCGGAACGGACGCGAGTTGAAGTAGCTCAAAGATCGAGTTCCATGAACAGAGTTTCGCCGTAGGGATTGTGGTAGTAGGGCCCGATCACGCGAAAGCCGTAGGATTCATAAAGACTTACGGCTTTTCCCATTTTCGGCGGGTACGTATCGAGGCGCAGTTTGCGGTAACCCATTGAGCGCGCTTCGGCGATCAGGTGATCGATCAGCCCGACACCGATCCTCTGTCCGCGAAACTTGTCGCGGACGTAGAGACGCTTCATCTCGCAGATCCCTTCATCGAGTTTCTTGAGCGCGATACAGCCGGCCAGTTCATCGTCGGCAAATGCCAGCCAGAGCCGGCCGTCGGGCGGAGCGTAAGCGCCCGGCAGCGCCGCGAGCTCTTCGTCGAAGTTCTGAAAACACAACGACATCCCGAACCATTCCTGATACTCGATGAAGAGCCGTCGCGCCAGTTCGATCTGTTCTTCGGAATTGGCTTCGAGAATTGTCATTCGTCAGTGGTCGGTGGTTAGAGTTTGGAGTTCCGCGTTTACGCGGCGCGGCGCACATTGCATTTTTTCGCTATCGAGTTGTCACCACATAGACACAGAGAGCACATAGATGGCTCACGGCTTACTGTTCACGGCTCACGGCTTACTGTTCACGGCTCACGGCTTACTGCTCACGGCTCACCGTCCAAGAATCCCAACTCCGCGAGACGTTCGCGGGTGATCGGCGATCCGCTCGCCTTATCACGATGCGTAACGATCCGCTCGACGTATTTCGCGATCATGTCGGTCTCAAGATTCACCTCGTCGTCACGTTTGAGCGTCGAAAGATTGGTCACTTCCCACGTTTTCGGAATGACCGCGATCTCGAAAAAATTGTCGCCAAGCGCGGCGACCGTGAGCGAGATCCCCTCAACGGCGATCGAGCCCTTATATATCAGATACCTCGCGATATCCTTCGGAAACCCGATTCGGACCGTCCAGAATTCGCCCTCCGGAATGGCCGCGATAAAGCGCCCGCGGGCATCGACATGTCCCTGAACGATGTGCCCGCCGAGCCGGGTCGCCGGCGTCACGGCACGTTCGAGATTGACCGCCGATCCGACGGCCAACCGCCCGATCGTCGTCACCTTGAGCGTTTCGTCCGAGACGTCCGCGGCGAACGAATCGGCACGCACATCAAGCGCCGTCAAGCAGACGCCGTTGACCGCGATCGAATCTCCGTCCTTCGTTCCATCGGCGACCGTCTTCGCGCCGATCCGGATCCGCGCACCGGACGCCTGACGCGTGAGCGAAACAATCTTCCCAAGTTCTTCGATAATGCCCGTAAACATCGTTATTTCAATAGTCCGCGACCGCCCAATCGATCGCGGTAGTTCAATTTCCAGAATTATATCAATCAATCGTCCGCGGCACTCAACGGCGACGTCCGCCGGTGTTATATTTAAGTTGTAAAAGCCGCAAAAATTGGAGGGACAAAAGCCATGATCTACGATGTTGAGTTGGTTCCCCAATCCACGAACATGTCATGCTGGGCCGCAAGTATGGCGATGATTCTCGGCTGGCGCGACCAAGCCTCGTTCGACCCGCAGCGGATCGCCGAAAACCCCGGCGGAACCAATTACATGCCGCAGTACGCGGAGAACGGCCCCGGACTTGATCCCAACGACCGATACATTCTCGAGCGCAACGGATTCCGACTCGAATCGCCGCAATGCTACACGCCGGCGGCGGTCGAAGCAATGCTGATGGAATACGGGCCGCTCTGGTTTGCGTCGCTCGTCCCGGCGGGACCGCACATTCGGGTGATCCGCGGGATGACCGGCGATCAGGTCTATGTCAACGACCCGTCGCCGGTGAATCGGGGATCGCAGTATCGCCGCCAGTTCAGCGATGTTTTCGGAGAAATGGAGACGCTCGGCGCGAGCGAACTCGATCAGCCGTCTCCGGTCTATATCGCCCATCTTTGATCGGCGCCGAAACCGACACGTCACACCCCCGAGGAGTTGGAAGAAAATGTTGTCTCATGGTCCTCTTGAGCGGAAATCCGTTCCGTTCGGGGCAGTTCTTTGCGTTCTTGCGGCGCTCGCAATGACGGCTGTTTTCACCTTTTCGGCATCGGCGCAGAAAGCGTCTTCACTCGTGATCCACGATGCGACCGGCGCCGGAAACGGCGGCGAGAACGCGACATCCGGTCTTCGGAACGAGCTCAAGTCGGCGCTTGAACGGGAACGTCCGTGCGTCGAAACGATGGACGATCAGGACATCCGCGACGCGATCCAGGACGAGCGCGAGCGAGCGTTGCTTGAAGGCGGAGACTCGGACGCGACGCTCAAGGCGATCGGCGATCGCATGGGAGCCGGCGTCGTCGTCATGGTAAAGGCGACGCCCGGACCGAACGGTACGACTGTTTACACGGCATCGGCGATGGATCCGAAGACCGGTCGGATCCTGGATCGCCAGATCGGAACGGGTGATGAAGGCGCGAAACAAGCCGCTGAAAACCTTGTCCGGAATCTCGGCCCATATCTGTCGAACAACTGTCGGCCGCATTGGATCGGCACGATCACGTATGAGATGTCGTCGAACGAGACCAAGCAGAAGACAGATGCGGGAGAGATGCGGGCGGCGTCGCGGAACACGAAACGAACATTGACCGAAACATCGCAAATGTCCGAGACGATCAAAGCGACGCTCTTGCCGCCGAAGGACAATTCGGTCAGTTCTCCGCAAGCCCGCGTGATGCACCGGACGAAGTTCGTTTACAACAAGGATGCGAGCACGACCGGCGAGCTTTACTGCCGGCTTCCTGGGCGAAATCCGTTCTGGAAGGGATTTTCGCAGGAATACACCGAAACAACGACCCAACTCGGACAGGGAACGGACACGATGCCGGTGTTCATTTCGATCGACGACAACGGATCATACAGCATCAAGGTTACGGCCCCGGGCGGCGTGCTCTACGGCAAGTTCGAAACCTCGAGATCCGCTTCCGGCTGCGGCGACGAAAAGCCCGTTCCCGACAATAACGCCATCAGCATGCCGGAAGGCAAAATTCAGGCGACGAGTTTTGACGCCAACGGCCAGGCGTCGTCTCCGAAACCAACCTCGCTCGCGGGATCGCAGAGCTTGGGAGACGGAAAAATCAAGATCTCGTGGAATCTGAGACTCGTCAAGCCGAAATGAAGGCCGCGATCAGCTTTGGCCGGCGCGGGCAGCCGCCGCGATCTCCGACTTCTCGATCGCCGAAAGCTTTCTGATGTCGATCGAGATCGGTTCATGGTTTTGGATCGGATTGAACATTGTCGAGAATCTGTAACCGAATTTGATCTCCGCCGTCTTGTACGACGATCGCGTATGCACCGTCTGCGCGAACGTCTCGTCCGTCGCGGTGAGTAGGATCAGAATCTCGGCGTCGGTCCGCAGGAATTCTTCCGCCGTCATGCCGAACAGCGGCGATGTTTCGTCGATCGGATGAACGATCGTCCAGGAGAGCGGGAAAAACGATACATTCTCACGTTCGAGCGACAGCAGATCAAACTTTCTGACCGTCTTTCCGCCTTCGATGCAGAACCGCGAAAAAGCGACCTGCGCATTGACGTCGATGAGCTGATTGTTGCGGCTGTTCGCGATCCGGAACATCAGTCCGCTGATCCCACGGTACGGAGCGACGATCGCGTTGTCGCTGAAAATGATCCGCGCCGTCGGCCTCGAGAAACGCGCGAAGACCAGTCCCGTGATAAGCGCGTTCGCGAGCAGGCTGTAATAGGATTCGAGCGTCACGATCAGGTTCGGCAAAAACCCGACCGGATGGATCGTTCCGTAGCCGATCGTCGCGAACGTCTGGACCGAAAAGAAGAATCCGCGGACAAGAATATTCGTAAACGGTTCGCTTGAAGTGTCGACGAGCGACGCTTCGCCGAACATCGAGTACATCAGTCCGAAAAAGACGTTGCTGAGGAAAAACAGCAGCAGCACCAGTCCGAGGAATCTCGCCCACGACATCGTCAGAAGCCAATGGTAAAGATTGAGCGTACTGAAACGGCCGGTGCCGGTCCGCCTGACGTTGAACGATCCGTCTCGATTCAAAAAGCGCAACCGGCTTTCGGTCGCAACCTTGGCGCCGAAACCGAGATCGCGGGAGTCGCGCGAGACCTCGTTCTCGCCTGTTCCGAATTGCTGCCGGTATGCGTCTTCGCCTTTCTTCATTTACGGATCTCTGTCAATGCCTTGTCGAGCCACATATTCGTCAGTTTCTCCTGGATCGAATTTGCCCGGAGGCGATCGTTCAGGTTCTTGAAATCGACGAAATCGAGCTGCTGGTCCTGATTAAAGCACGAGAACACGAAAAACTCCTCGCCCGTATGCGGATTGACGTGCCGCTGCAGGCACTGCGCGCAGACCTCCTTCATCATGCATTGCATCGGACTGTTGATCGATCCGATCGCCGTGTGCTTTTCCTTCAGATACGGCTTGAGAGCATCGAAGCGGGCTTCCTTGACGCCGTTCATCATACGGTCGGAACCGATCGCGATGATACGGTCGACGTCCGCCAGGCTGACGAGCTGGTCGCCGAGCTTACCTTCTGCGTAAGCGACCATCGCCTGCACGATGTTCCCGCGGAAATGCGCGTCCTGCATGCGGCGCGGAGTGATCTCCGTTCCGTAATCCGACGCCCAGACGACCTTGTCCGTCGCCCTTTCGATCTCCTCGCGTTTGAACAGATCGGCGCCGTTCTTGTAACCCGCGAAATAGATCACCTTGTTGTTGTTCTCGCGCAGCGCCTGCGCGATCGAGAACAGGACGGCGTTACCGAGCCCGCCGCCGGCGAGCATGACCGTCTCGTTCTGCGGGATCTCGGTCGGAGTTCCGGTCGGGCCCATGACGATCACTTCCTGACCTTCTTCGAGCAGCGAACAGAGACGCGATGACGTGCCCATCTCGAGGACGATCATCGACAGCAGTCCTTTTTCCTTGTCGGTCCATGCTCCGGTCAGCGCGAGGCCTTCCATCATCAGTCGCCGGCCGTTGACGATCGGGGCCGTTGTCTCGAAATTCTGCAGCCGATAGAACTGTCCCGGCTCGAATTTGCGGGCCTGAAGCGGTGCCTTGACGACGACGTCGACGATCGTCGGCGTAAGCCGCTCGACCTTGACGACAAACGCGCGGAGCTGATGATCGAGCGTCGCTTCGAGATTGTCGAAGATCGAATCCTTGTCATCCTGCGAAAGCGACTTCAGTTCGTCGGCAAAGAGTTCGACGACCTTTTCGTAACCGTGTTTGGCCGACGCCATCGCTTTGACGACGTTCCCCGCGTACTGCGGATGATTGTCCCCGTAATACGAAATGAAACGGCCGTCGTGTTCGTAGGACGTGAAGAATCCGGTCTCGTCTTTGCCGGCCTCGACAGCGTGGAATTTGCCGTCGCCGTTCTTCTCGAGCTTGAACGGCTGGAAGAACTGACGCCATTCGTCGAGTTTGAATGTGCCGGGCTTCTCCTTTTCATAAATGACGTTCGGGCTCGTCCCGGCGGCGACGCAGACGGTCCGCGCCGGCATCGTCACGAATTCCTCGGCGCGCGAGAATTTGCCCGTTTCGGCATCGTAGTTTTGCTTCTCGAAAACGAGCGCGCAGACCGCGCCGTATTCGTCGGGAACCGCTTCGGTCGGCGACATCAGCTCGATGAAACTGATGCCTTCCTCAAGCGCCTTCTGAACCTCTTCGTGATTCAGGCGATACGCCGGCGAATCCTGAAGCC
>JAKOSS010000292.1 GCA_029777145.1 Acidobacteriota bacterium
AGATGAGAAGGACCAGCGAGACCGCGAAAAAGAGCGCGAAAGCCAACGCCAGAAACATCATGAAGGTCGGCCTGTAGTCGAAGATCGTCAGCGACTCGGGACGTCGGATGATCCGAACAGGGATCAAGAATGCAAGCTTCTCACGGATCGTTTTCGTGATCCCTTCAAACGGTGAATAGTCATCTTCGTCGTACATACTTTCTGTGCAGCTAAAGAAGCCTTCGAACTGGCGATCCTTTCGTCGCTGACGCGGACTTGCGGGAGGTCTTTTCGAAAATCATGTCGGGACACCGTGGGCGACGTGTCGCGCGGCAAACAACGAAATCGGGAATTGCTGAACACTTTACAACACTTTGCCGTTTACGAGGAACTAGAAGACGCCCCGATGATTTGACTGAACGGGCGGACGCCGGCGAAATGTCGCCGGGTTCGAATCGCAAAATTGCCGAACGCGGCCGGGCGTGCTACTTTACTATCCGCAACGTTTACAAATCGGAAGTCAAACTTGAACGGGCGTTTCCGCGCCCCAAAAAAGGAGTGAATATGCTTAAACGGACTACTTTAATGTTGCTTACAGTCGCGATCTTTGCTGCGGTCCCGGCTTTTGCCGCCAAGACGGGCTGTCAGAAGCACAATTTTCTCGGCGCGTACACGCGCGTCGATCCCGCGGTGGACGTATTCAATGATGGGTCCGCTGTTCATCAATACATTTACCAATTGCATGTCAGCGCCGACGGCTCGTTTCGCCAATATTGGACTGGACTGCCGGATTATACGATGAATATCGGAACCGGAACTGAACAGACCGGAAGCTGGACATGCCGGGCCGACGGCAAACTGGTCGCGCAATACATCTTCGCGACTTATGTTCCGAGCGCCATCACCAACAACACGCCGAATCCCGACATTGAGCTTCTCAGGCATACTCGCGTGACTGTTCTTTTTGATGTGCCGGACAACAATACCCTCGTCCGTATCCAAGCGAGAGCCAGAAGCTACGCCGCGGGCGCCGACCCGACCGATCCTAATGGCGGCACACTGGGACCGCTGAGCACAACGCAGTTGACATACAATCGCTTCGTCGCGAGCGATGCGGATCTGCTGCTACCGTAGCCACGCTGAATTGTGAAAAAGAAAAGCGAGAGGTTTGGGCCGCTCGCTTTTTTTCTCGGGGTTTTAGCGCTGCGCGCTCATGCAAGCGGGACGCTTGCGCTCCAGTCGCAATCGCAAATCGCAATTCGAAAATCGCAAATCCCAGACGCCGCCTGAAGGCGGAACTCCAAACAGATCCGAATTCCCAAATCCCGATTCCGAAATCAAACCCTGACGCATTCGCCGCGCTTGACGAACTGGCCGCTGCCTTTATCGACGAGGCATTCGCCGTTCTCGATCACGATGCGGCCGCGCGAAAGCACGGTCTCAACCTTGCCCTTGATGGTCTTTCCTTCGTACGCGCAGTAGTCGACATTCATATGCTGCGCTTCGAGCGAGAACGTGTGTTCGGTCTCGGTGTTGAAGATAACGATATCGGCGTCGGACCCGACGGCGATCGTGCCCTTCTTCGGGAACATCCCGAACATCTTCGCGGCCGCCGTCGACGTGAGTTCGACGAATCGATTCAACGAAATTCCGTTCTCTAGGACGCCGCCGTTGTAGATCAGTTCCATGCGGTACTCGACGCCGGGAGCGCCGTTCGGGATAAGCGAGAAATCGTCCTTCCCGAGTTCCTTTTGTTCCTTCATGCAGAACGGACAATGATCGGTCGAGATCACCTGCAGATCGTCCATTTTCAGGCCCTTCCAAAGTTCGGCATGATTGTGCTTTTCGCGCAGCGGCGGCGTCATCACGTATTTCGCGCCGTCCCAGCCGTCACCGTAATCTTCAATTGAGAGGAAGAGATATTGCGGACAGGTTTCGGCGAACGCCGGAATGCCGCGGTCGCGCGCCTGGCGGACCTGATTGAGCGCGTCGGTGCAGCTCAGATGGACGATGTAAACCGGCGTTTCAGCCATTTCTGCGAGCGCGATCGCGCGGTGCACGCCTTCGGCCTCGGCGATCGTCGGGCGGGTCAGCGCATGATATTTCGGAGCGAGCCGTCCCTGTTCCTTGAAGCGCTTGATGATCTCGTTGATGACAATGCCGTTCTCGGCGTGCATGCAGACGAGCCCTCCGCGTTCGCCCGCCGCCGACATCGCGCGGAAGATCGTCGCGTCGTCCGACAAAAAGACGCCCGGATAGGCCATGAAGAGCTTGAACGACGTGATGCCTTCGTCGATCAGCTTGAACATCTCGGACTTGTTCTTGTCCTCGAAGTCGGTCGTGATCAGGTGGAACCCGTAATCGATGACGGCCTTGCCCTGCGCTTTCTGGTGCCATTTGTCGGCGCCGAGCAGCATCGACTCGCCCTTGTTCTGGACCGCGAAATCGATGATCGTCGTCGTCCCGCCAAACGCCGCCGCGCGCGTTCCGGTGAAGAAGTCATCGGACGACTGAGTGCCGCCGAACGGCAGTTCCATGTGCGTGTGCGGATCGATCCCGCCCGGAATCACGAGCTTTCCGCCGGCGTCGATGATCCGGTCGGCCTCCATCTCGAGCGACTTTCCGATGACCGAGATGGTCTCGTCCTCGATCAGAATATCGGCCGAATAGTCGTCGACCGCCGTTACGATATGCGCGTTCTTGATCAGTGTTTTCATTCCGTTTTGAGCTCTGCCGGGTTAGTTGAAGTGATTATAGTTCAAATCAGGACGGAATCAACAGACAGAAATGCCCGCCGAAATCGCTTCCGGCGGGCCTTCGTTTCCGATGCGATCGGATTATTGTTCGACCAGAACGATTCCCGAGACGTTGTCGTTCACCGAAACCAGCGTCGGCGGGAAGCGCCTTCCTTTGACAGACGGCTGCAACACGTAATTGTCCCCGACCGGGACGTCCGAGAACCGGAATCGGCCGAACTGGTTCGTCCGCGTCGTTCTCGCGACTCCGTCGGTTCCTGTCATCCTGACAACCGCGTTCGCGATGCCGCGTCCTTCGGAGGTGACAACCGAACCGTCGACAACAACGCCGGCCGCGGTCGGCGCCAGGATCACCTGACCGCCTCCACCGATCGCCGAGAAACTCAGTCCGAACGTCGTCGTGCCGTTATAACGCGCCGAAACCGTATGTGTTCCCTCGGTAAGAGACGACGTTGTGAACGACGCCTGACCGGAACCGTCGACCGGAACGGCGGCCAACGACGAGCCAGCGAACTGCGGGGTCCCGTCGACGATGAAATCAACGGTACCGCTTGCCGGGATCGGCGAAACAGTTGCCGTAAACGTTACCGGTTCGCCGTATCCGGCCGGATTCTGCGACGAAACAAGCGTCATCGTCGTCGGCGTTCCCGCGCAAGTCGCACCCGTTGATGTCAGAGAAATGGTATCGATTCTCCAGTTCGCACCGCTGTTCGCAAATGAGCTGTCCCACCCGGCACGCCAGCGGAACTTGACCGACTGTCCGCTCAGCGAGCCAGGAAGATTGA
>JAKOSS010000293.1 GCA_029777145.1 Acidobacteriota bacterium
ATGTTGATGACGTTGACCAGCCACTGGCAAAGTCCGCCGAATTTCTGCACCGAAACGCCCATTCGGCCGTAGCAGACGGCGGCTTTCGAATCTGCGAACTCGCGCGCCAATCTTCGAATCGTTCCGGCGTCGATCCCCGAACGCGATTCCGCAAGTTCGGGCGTGAAATCCGCGACGGACCGTTCAAGAATCTCGAATCCGTCCATGAAATCAGCGAGCCTTCCGGGTTTGGTCAATTTCTCCGCGATAAGCGTGCGGACGATCGCGAGGAGAACGAAGACGTCGGTTCCGGGACGGATGAAGTGATGTTCGTCGGCGACGCGCGTCGATTCGGTCCGGCGCGGGTCGATCAGGACGATCTTGCCGCCGCGCTTTCGGATCGCTTCGAGCCGGTTGACGACGTCCGGCGAAGTCATCAGGCTGCCGTTGGACGCGATCGGGTTTGCTCCGAAGACGAGCATGAAATCGGTCCGGTCGATATCCGGGATCGGGATCAGCAACGGATGTCCGAACATCGCCCACGCCGCGAAATGATGGGGCAACTGATCGACCGAGGTCGCGCTGAAATTGTTTTTCGTACTCAACGCTTTGAGCAGCGCGCCCGACGAGAGCATCGTCCCGAAATTGTGAACCGACGGATTTCCCTGAAAGACGGCGACCGCATCGCGGCCGTATTGTTTTTGGATCCCGGTCAAACGTTCCGCTGATTCCGCAAGCGCCTCGTCCCAGCCGATCTCGTGAAACTCATTCCCGATCCGTTTCACCGGCTTCTTCAGACGGTTGGGCGATTCGTAGATTTCCTTCAGCGCCAACGCTTTTGGGCAAATGTGACCGCGGGAGAACGGGTCGTCCTTGTCGCCGCGGATCGCGACGACCTTGCCATTCTCGTGTTCGATCTCGACACCGCAGATGGCTTCGCACAGATTGCAGGTTCGGAAATGCTTGTCGTTCATTTCGTCTCGTACCTCGTAAAATTCGGGATCCAGCAGCGCACCGCATCGCGGTAATTTAGATAATCGGCGCCGAATCGCGCTTCAAGATCGTCTTCCTCGAGCCGCCTGTAGATCAGCTGCCAGATCACGCCGCCGGTCAGCGCGTAAGCGATCACGAGCGGCGAGCCGAGCATAATGCCGACGACGATTCCCTGCCCGATGCCCGAGATCGCCATCGGATTTCGCACGAATCCGTAAACACCCGTCACGACCATTTTCGGCGCGGCGTCGAGCGGCAACGGCGTTCCCCGGCCGATCTTCGACATCGCGATCGCCGCCGAAACGCCGATCGAACTGACGAGCACGAAAAGAAGCGCCATCAGCGGGATCTGCGTTGGGAAGGCGAACTGCGGGATTCCGATCTTCGATTCGATCCGCACGATGATCAGCGGCAAAACGAGAAGGATCATCGTCCAGACGACGGTGATCTGCGAGAACGTCTTGACGAGGATCCATTGCGTTCCGCCTTCTTTAGATGTCCGGAACATCCCGGTCGAAAGCTGCGGCGTCATTGCGATCCCGAAGTTCCCCGAAAGGATGGTCGCGCCTGCCATCATCACGAACCCGAGCCAGCCGGCATCGGTCATCAGTGCCGACGAAAAACAGTAAATGGTCGCGTAGGTTGTCGATCCGACGACGAACCAGATCACCGGGACGATGAGCGAATTGCGCGTCGCGATCAGCGCCGCGACGACCAACGAGCCCGCGAACATGATCCCAAGGTCGGGCATCCAGAACGCGAGCAGCGTCGTCTCGTCTGAGTTCATTCGAAACAACTCGCGCGACGCGGGTTTCAGCCACAAGGTCAGCCACCAACCCGCGACTCCGAAACCCTGAAGTAGAAAATAAGCGATTGCGTTGCGCCGGATCTTGTTCATCGGTAGCGTGACTGCGAGAGTAACATTAAACCACGAGATCTTTGCGAGCTCCGCGAACTTTGCGTGAGAATCGGTTCATCTCACGCGGAGATCGCGGAGTTCGCCAAGGAAACTACGAATTTGCTCAAGAAGAAGTAGAACGTCGTTGCGTGAGAATCGGTTCGTCTCACGCGGAGAACACGGAGTTCGCTAAGGAAACCGCGAAGTTGCCAACTAAGCGACGCCTAGGTAGTCTCATCTGATGACGTCCGTC
>JAKOSS010000294.1 GCA_029777145.1 Acidobacteriota bacterium
CGCGGCATTCGGGCAGTCGAAGACCGTCGTCAACAGCCAAAAGGCAAAGTCGATGCTTCTCGGCCGACACAAATTCTCCCTGCAATGGATCAGTTGGGATTACTTCGGCACGGCGACCGTGACCGTCCGCAACGGCGTTTACAGGATCAAAGGCACGCAAAAGAGCCGAAAGGACGCCGACTTCGTTACGATCGACGGCGTTATTACCGAGATCAACGAGAAGAACTTCGTTTTTGACGGCAAGGTCGTCACGCAGGTCAGCCACATCAACAACGGCGAACCGTGCACCCGCGAGGGCGAAATGACGTTCAAGATTACCGGATCTCGCAAGTACTGGCGGATGCAGGAGATCGACAATCCGTGCGATCAAGTCGCCGACTACGTGGACCTGTTTTTCAAGTAAAAACTGAAAAGTAAAAAGTAAAAAGTGGGAAGTCTAATGGATACGAGGACTTTTTGCCTTTTCACTTTTCACTTTGCGAGCGATGTTGAATTTTGCGATAGAAACGGCGCGTGAGGCCGGACAACTGCTGCTCGAGAAATTCGGGCGCAAGCTGAACGTGTCGAAGAAGGGAGACATCAATCTCGTAACCGAGGCGGATCTGGCTTCCGAAAAATTGATCATTGAGCGGATCCGTTCGTATTACCCTAAACATTCGATCCTCGCCGAAGAATCTGGTGCGGCGGAACTCGACGGCGGAAGCGAATGGAAATGGATCATCGATCCGCTAGACGGGACGACGAATTTCGCCCACGGCTATCCGTGCTGGTGTGTCACGCTGGCTTTGGAATACAAGGGAGAGATCGTCGTCGGCGTCACGTTCGACCCGACGCGAAACGAACTCTTTGCCGCCGAACGCGGGCGCGGCGCGACACTCAACAACAAGCCGATCAGAGTTTCAGATACGGAATCGATCGCCGACGCGCTGATCGTTACCGGTTTTCCGTACGACTTCAAGCAGCGCGAGAATTTCGCACGTCATTTGACGGATTTTCTGCTCCTTTCGCGAGGTGTCCGTCGGGACGGATCGGCGGCGATCGACATGGCGTACATCGCGTGCGGCCGCTTCGACGGATTCTGGGAAGAAGGGCTGAATCCGTGGGACGTCGCCGCCGGGGTGCTTCTCATCGAGGAAGCCGGCGGAAACGTAACCTATTACGACGGTTCGAAGTTTTCGATCTATGATCCACCGATTTGCGCGTCGAACGGACTGATCCACGGTGAAATGCTCAAAGTACTCCGATGATCCCGGGTCATTGATCTTGGAACTTTGTGTGCGAACCCCAAGGACAAAGATCAAAGATCAAACGCCTCTGGGATGCCCCCTCAATGACCTTTGTGCTAATCTACGAATTGATTTCTAATGTGACATTAAGGGACCCTTCAAGATGTTCCGCCGAGTTAGTCTGAGCGCGGAAAATCCCCGATCACGCATCCGAAATCCCAAACCGTATGTCTTGGTTCAGGCGCGACAAGCCAAAGATCGAAGAAGCATCGAACGACGAAGAACGCACCGTCCGGACGGAAGGTATTTTCGTCAAATGTCCGGAATGCGAGAATCCGTTGTACAAGCGTGAACTCATCGAGTCGTTCAACGTTTGTACCCACTGCGATCATCATTTCAGGCTCGGTGCGCGAGTGCGGCTCGACACGCTTTTTGACGACGGGCGGTACGAAAAACTCGATGAAGAGGTCACCTCCGGCGATCCTCTCGATTTTGTCGATTCGAAGCCTTACAAGGACCGGATCGTTGCCGCGAAGAAGGCGTCGGGACTGCCCGAAGCATTGGTTTCCGGAAAGGGCATGGTTGGGGGACACCTGACATACGCCGGCGCAATGGACATGTCGTTCATCGGCGGGTCGATGGGATCGGCAGTCGGAGAGAAGATCACGCGACTCATCGAACGGGCGCTTGAAACGAACGGCGCCGTCGTCATCTTTTCCGCATCAGGCGGCGCGCGCATGCAGGAAGGCACGCTTTCGCTGATGCAAATGGCCAAGATTTCGGCCGCGCTTGCTCGGCTTCATGAGGCAAAACTTCCTTTTATTTCAATACTTACCGATCCGACGACGGGCGGCGTCACGGCGAGTTTCGCGATGCTCGGCGACGTTATCGTGGCAGAACCGAAAGCGCTCATCGGCTTCGCCGGCCCGCGCGTGATCGAGCAGACGATCCGCCAGAAGCTTCCGAAAGGTTTTCAACGATCGGAGTTCCTCCTCGAACACGGAATGGTCGACATGGTCGTCGATCGCCGGAAGATGCGCGAAACCATCATCAGACTCCTCGATTTCATGATGGGATAGCTGTTTGGAGTTCCGCCTTCAGGCGGCGTCTGATCGCCATTACGAGGTTTTTCCCGCTAATCACGCGAAAACATTTCGTGAAAACGCGAATTCTTGTTGCTCTCGAATTCGAACAACGGGACTCTCGAGCGACTTCAAAGCATCAATCTCCGGCGTTGGCAAAACGCTGCCTATTTGAAGTTTTGGGATCTAATAGTGCTTTTCGAAGTAGATTCTTCCCCGACGAAGTGCGGCTGAGGAGTCTAACCCCTCACATGCAGTTCCCCTATCACTTTCATGACGATGTCTTCGCGCCAGGGACGGGCGGCGATCTGGACCGCGACGGGCAATCCCGCTGACTTCCTTTCCGCTTTCGCCATTGCTCGCGCCGCGAGATCGGCTCCGGCTCGTCGTCCGACTGCCTCGTCGTCGCGCACTGTCGAGACCCGCGCAACGCCGGACGGGAACCCAAGCACGTTGTAGAGCAGCGTGTAAGTTCCGCCGAGTCCGACCTTGTCCGTCGAGCGGTGCAGGAATCCCGGCAAGGCACAGACCGGGCTAAGTATTGCGTCGACTCCCTGATCGTCCATCGCCTTCAGAAACTCCTTGCGATATTCCGCCTGTTTGCCCGCCCATTCGGCAAGGAATTCATCGCCGGCGCCACCGAAATAGCCGAGCACGCGGTTCAGCGATCGTTGCCCGAAGGCTTTCGCGATCGTCCGCGCCGCCGAACGCGTTCCCGGGCCCGCTTTCAGCAGCGACATGAGATTCTTCAGCTGCGGCATCGGCGGCTCGTCTTCGAGGACGTCCGTGAAGATCTTTCCCTCATTCGCCGTCAGAAGCCGGTAAAAGATCTCCTCGGCAAATTCAAATGACGGCGCGTCGAACCCGACCGTTTCAACTCCTGAGCCGTTCAACTTTTCAACCGATTCAAGCACGCCCCGACGCACCGCCGCCGCCGGTTCGACCATTCCGTCGGAAACAAAATATCCGACGCGCATTGATTCGGTTTTGACGTCCGCAACCGGCGCGATCGGTTTTGCGCCCGCCGCGTCGTTCATGACCGAGAGAAACAGTTCGAGATCGTCGGCGTGGTTCGCGATCACGCCGGCGACGGAGGTGATCGGCCCCTCGAGGATCGTCTCGCCGTAGCGCGTCAGATCGGGCGTGCGCCACATCGTCGGTTTGATCGAACACGCGCCGCAGAAAGCCGCGGGGAAGCGAACGCTGCCGCCGATGTCCGACCCGATACCGACCGGAGATGCTCCGGCGCCGACGATCGCGCCCTCGCCGCCGCTCGATCCGCCGCAGGTGAACTCGGGATTGATGGGATTGTTCGTCCGGCCGTAAACGCGGTTCTCGGCTTCGATAAAGATCAGGAGCTGCGGGACGTTCGTCTTGCCGAGAACGATCCCTCCCTCGGCCTCGAGCGCGGCGATGTACTTGTCGTTTGCCGGCGGACGGTCGTCCTTCCGCGCGAGAACACCGAGCGTGCTCGGCGAATCCTCGAAGTCGAAACACTCCTTGATCGTGAACGGCAGGCCGTGGAGCCGGCCGAGCGGCTCGCCGTTCGCGAGCGCCTGATCCGCGGCATCGGCAGCAGCACGCGCGCGATCGAAAAAGTCGATCACGACCGCGTTGATCGACGGGTTGACTTCCTCGATCCGCGCAATGAAATGCTCGGTGACCTCGCGGCTCGTCAGTTCGCCTGCCTTAATTTTCGCGACGATCTCGGTCGCTGACAATCGATTGATCATGATTCGTGCTAACCAATGGTTTTGGGCTTTTGCCTGGCGTAATTTACACTCACCATAAATGAATTTCGAGGAGTCGGTCAAATACCTTTA
>JAKOSS010000295.1 GCA_029777145.1 Acidobacteriota bacterium
AAACTGCGCAACATCGATCCGCGCTTCGTGCTCGCGATCATGAAACAGGAGAGCACGTTCCGGGCAAACGCAAAGTCGCCGGCCGCGGCTCGCGGACTGCTTCAGCTCGTCTTCGATACCGCGATCAAGTACTCGGCGAAGGTCGGATACGGCGCGCTCCAACCGGACGATCTCTACAATCCTTCGGTCAACATCGCGATCGGAAGTTTTTACATCGGCGAGCTCAAGAACGAGTTCGGCGGGCTTTACGAAGCGATCGCGGCGAGTTATAACGGCGGCGAGGACAACGCCGCGCGCTGGCTCGGACGCACCAAGCCGAAGGAAGCCGCGATCTTCGCTTCAGAAGTCGGATTCGCCGAAACAAAGAATTACGTCTTTAAGGTGATGAGCAACTATCGCGTCTACCGCGAACTTTACAATGAGGACCTTTCGAGAAGGTAGACAGTAGTTGGTAGGCGGTAGGCGGTAGGCGGTAGGCAGCATATTTGCGATTTGCGATTTGCGATTTTCAATTTGCGATTTTCAATTTGCGATCGCCGCATTTGGAATTACAGAACGTGGCTCGTCGTAGCTGACGCTGCCATCTTTCGGCAATCGCAAATCGAAAATCGCAAATCGCAAATTCTTCCGCCTACTCTTCCCACTGATCCACGGCCTCGCGTTCGACGTGGTATCCGGCGTCCTCAAGGTGTTTGACCACGTCCTTGCCATGATGGTCGTCGCGGACCTCCAGAAGGGCTTCAATCCCGACATAACCGAGCGGCGCGAGCCACATCGCGCGACGGTGATAGACCTCGATGACGTTCGCGCCGGTCTCGGCGATCGATCGCGTCAAGCCGGCGAGCATTCCCGGGCGGTCCGCGACGAGGACCTTGAGCATCATGTAACGGCCCTGGCGGACGAGGACCTGTTCGAGCACTCGGGTAAGCAGATTGGCGTCGATGTTTCCGCCGCACAGAACCGTGCAGACGACATCGTCCTTCTTGACCTTGATCTTCCCTGCAAGCAACGCGGCGGTTCCGGCCGCTCCCGCGCCCTCGACAACGAGCCGGTTGTTGGTCACCGAATGATGGATCGCGCGGGCGATCTCTTCCTCGGTCACCTCGACGACCTCATCGACGTATTCCTTGATGATCGGCAGCGTCAGTTCGCCCGGCCGCTTGACGGCGATGCCGTCGGCAATCGTCGGCAAAGCCTTGAATTCGACAGGTTTCCCTGCCTTAAGTGATTGGTTCACCGATCCGCAGTGCGCCGCCTGAACGCCGACGACACGGACGTTCGGCAGCAGGTTCTTGACCGCGATCGAGATCCCCGAAATGATCCCGCCGCCGCCGATCGGAACGACGACGAGCGTCGTCTGCGGAAGATCTTCGACGATCTCCCAACCGATCGTTCCCTGCCCGGCGATGATGTTGTAATCCTCGAACGCATGAACGTAAACCTGCCCGGTTTCCTTTTGAAGTTCTTTCGAATACGCCACCGCCTCGTCAAAACTCCCGCCCTTCAGGATAACTTCCGCGCCCTGCGCTTTGGTCGAAGTGACCTTTGTCAGCGGCGCCGCTTCAGGCAGAACGATCGTCGCCTTGATCCCGTGCAGGCGAGCCGCCATCGCGACGCCCTGCGCGTGGTTTCCGGCCGATGCCGTGATGACACCTATCTTCTTCTCCTTGTCGCTCAGGCGCGAGATCTTGTTGTACGCGCCGCGCATTTTGAACGAGCCGCTGCGTTGCAGGCATTCGGCCTTGAGATACGCTTTCGCGCCGATCTCGATCGATAGCTTCTCGTCGGAAAGGATCGGTGTCGGAATGATGATCCCGGACAGGATCTTCCGGGCTTCCTGGATGTCGGTAAGTTTGACGCTCATGATTGCCGACGATTATACGCCGAAACTCCGAACGAAAAGAAACGGACAGGAAGGCCCGTCCTGTCCGTTTCGGATTGCCGATTTTGGATTTTGGATCTGCCGATGTTCCAATACAAACGATCGACCACCGATCGCAAATCGCAAATGGGCGTGGCTTGGCCGGTTCCTGCAACCCCGGGTACAAAATCGACGTAAATTAAGATATATTTGATACATACCAAAGGAGGTCACTATGGGAGAAATCGGTCTTGGACTTGGTTTGATTTTTTTCGCGATCGTCGGACTGGCTGCGCTTATCGTCGCCGCCAAAACGATCAAGATCGTGCCGCAGTCGAGCGTGCTTCTTATTGAGCGACTCGGCAAGTTTCACCGAGTCGCGGCAAGCGGACTTAACATCATCGTTCCGTTTTTTGAATCTCCGCGCTCGGTGTATTGGACGAACGTCCGACCGGGGCTGACCTCGATCGATCTTCGCGAGCAGTATATCGATCTGCCGCCGCAGTCGGTGATCACGCGCGACAACGTGATGGTCAACGTCGATTCGGTCGTTTACTGGCAGATTACGGATCCGATCAAGTCGGTCTACGAGGTCAACGATCTCGTCGGCAGTATCGTTCAGCTGACGTACACCGGCATGCGCTCGGTCATCGGTAAACTCGATCTGGACCACACTCTCTCGTCGCGCGAGCAGATCAACAACGAATTGCGGATGATCCTCGACGAAGCCACCGACAAGTGGGGCGTCAAGGTCACCCGCGTCGACATCAAGAACATCTCGCCGCCGGAAGACGTCCGGATCACGATGGAGAAGCAGATGACGGCGGAACGCAACCGCCGCGCGTTGATCCTCCAGGCCGAAGGCGACCGGCAGGCGGCGATCACTCGTGCCGAAGGCGAAAAGCAGGCGGCGATCACACGTTCGGAAGGTCTCAAAGAATCCGCGATCCTCGAAGCCGAGGGTGCGGCGCAGGCGAGACTCCGCGCGGCGGGCGCCGAAGCGCAGGCGATCGCGAACATCGCGCAGACGATCGGCAATGCCGAACAGACCACGCAATACCTGATCACGGCGCGATATATCGAATCGCTCCGCGACATGTCTCGCTCGCAAAACTCGAAGGTGATTTTCATGCCCGTCGAGACGTCGAGCATGCTGTCGAGCATCGGCGCTTTCAAGGAAGTTTTCTCGGAGACCGGCGAGAAGAAGGAACAGTTGCCGAATCCGCCGAAGAGCCCGCGGGAACTGAACCGATAGTCGCTAGACAAACTAATGAACCGCCTGGTTCCTGCTGGAGCCGGGCGGTTTTTTGCTTTCAGTTGAGCACGCGAATCGAGCCGGTTGCACGGACCCACGGGTCATTGCTGCCTCATTTTCGCTGGCGCGTCACACCGATCGAACCGATCGCGCGAATCGACACCGATCTATATTCCGCGGAAATCCGTCGTATCCGCATTATCCGTGTCGGCGATGGCAATAATGCGAATACGAGCGGTTCATGATTTCAAATCGAACCGATCAACGATCGAATACGTCGATCCGTGTCGATCGAGACGGCTTTCGTAAACCGTCAGCGACGAAACCATGAATTCCGGCGAATCGAACTCGTTTGAGAGATGCCGGGCGGCGATCGCGCCCGAGCGCTCGGGTTCTCGCAGGCGCGCGATCGTCAAATGCGGAGTGTAGATTTTCCTTTCGCTCTTGAAGCCGATTCCGGAGAGACCCGCGTCAAGTTCGGATTTGATCCGGCGGATCGCGTCGATCTGGCCGTCGACGCCGAGCCAGAGAACGCGCGGCCGTTTCTGATTCGGAAACACGCCCGTTCCGTCGATCCGCAAGCGAAACGCGCCGTTACGGCCCGCGACGTCCCGGACGATCTGACGCACGCTCACGAGTTCGGCGGTTCCGGTATCACCCAGAAAGTTAAGCGTCAGATGCATCTTCTCGGGTCGTTCCCAGCCAACCCGCACATCGCTAAACGGCTCGCGCAAACCGTGAATGTAGCCGTCGGCCAACCGGCGCGCTTCCTCCGATATATCGACCGCGATGAATATGCGTTTCGTCTCCGGCATCGTGTGAAAAACCAATTTACCACTATCAATTAGCTAATTACGATTCTCAATTTCTTTCTGCTAGAATCAACTCCGAAATGAGTCTTTTGAAAGTACTTCTGGCATTGTTCGTGTTGTCCGTCGCAACGGTTTGCGGCGTTTCGTACTGGCTGTACAGTTCGATGAACCAGCCGGTACAGCATGCCAGATCCAACGATTTCATCGAGATCCCGAAAGGCTCGTCACCGTCGGAGATCGTCAATAAACTCGCGACCGAAGGCGTCGTTGCCAGCCCGTGGGCGATGAAGGTCTATCTTCGGACCTTCGGCGATTCTTCGAAACTAAAGGCGGGCGATTATCAGTTCAACTCGCCGATCACGGCCC
>JAKOSS010000296.1 GCA_029777145.1 Acidobacteriota bacterium
ATATTCTGTGATGGCCGCGCGAAGTTTGCCTTGCGAGAGAAATCGTTCGGCATTCCGCATCGCTTTTGTTTTGTCGAAGCTCATTATGGATTTGGCGTGTGCAAGAAACGGCTTTTTGGCTTGGGTTAGCGAGCTAGCGCAGTTCGATGGGACAAAAACAGCAGATGAAATTTGCTCCATCCACATTTAAGAAACTACCACGTGGCAACAAAATCTGTCAACGTTTTTTAACAATGTTTGTAACAATTTCCGAACGAAAACCGGCCTTCGCGGTTTTGTGTTTTGTTACCGGAATTTCTTAGAATTAGTGAACCGATTTCGCAGTTTTGATTCGGAAAAGTTATGCAAGCTCTGATTTTGGCCGGCGGCAAAGGGACACGTCTCAGACCGCTGACCGTTTACACGCCGAAGCCGATTGTCCCTTTCCTGAACCGTCCGTTTCTCGTTTATCAGATCGAGATCCTCAAACGTGCGGGCATCGAGGATATCACCCTTTCGCTCAGTTATCAGCCGGACAAGATCGAGCAGCTTCTCGGCAGCGGGACGGATCTCGGCGTCAATCTGAGATACATCACCGAACCGAGTCCGATGGGAACGGGCGGCGCGTACAAGTTCGCCGCCGGCGACCGGAATGAAACGACGATCGTTCTCAACGGCGACGTCATGACCGACGTTTCGATCGCCGATCTCGTTGCGCATCACAATGCCAGAAAGGCCGACGCAACGATCCTGCTCGCACCGGTCGAAAATCCTTCCGCGTACGGACTGGTCGAGACCGGCGACGACGAACGGGTGTTGCGGTTTCGCGAGAAACCGACGCCTGAAGAACTCGCGACGCTCTCGATAAACACAATCAACGCAGGTATTTATGTTCTGGAGCCTTCGGTCCTTGAGATCATTCCCGCGGGCGTCAACTACTCCTTCGAATACAACGTCTTCTCCGATCTTCTTTCGCAGGAAAAACGATTCTTCGCATACATCCTCGAAGATCAGTACTGGCGCGATATCGGAAATCCCGAAAGCTATCTCCAGGGACATCACGATTTTCTGGCCGGGCGCGTTCCCGGCTTCACGATCGATCGTTCCGAAGATTCCGAGATCGCGACCGCGGCCGTCGTTGACTCCGTTTCGGTGATCGGAAGAGACTGCGTGATCAAGCCGAACGCGAGGGTACTGAACTCGGTTCTCGGACCCGGCGTTCACGTCGAAGAACATGCGATCATCGAAGATTCCGTCATCTGGGCGCATACGCGCGTCGCCGGTTCCGCCGAAATTCGCGGCGCCGTGCTCGGCCGAAGCTGCCACATCGGACGCAACGCCACGATTCGCCCCGGAACCGTTTTGGGCGACAAATCTCTTTTGACCGACTACACGCGGGTCTGAAATTATGCCGGAACTTCCCGAAGTCGAACTCGTCGCGACCTCGCTCCAGAAACTGGTCTCCGGCCGGACGATCTCCGGCGCGGAGCTCCGCCGGGAACGTCTCGCGCCCGACCACGGACCGGCGTCGTTTCACGAACTGCTCGCCGGCGCGACGATCCGCGGCGTGTCAAGACGCGGCAAGCATGTGCTTTTCGATCTCGACAACGAGCGGACGCTGATCACGCACTTGCGAATGTCGGGCCGCTTCATGCTGCTCGGCCCGGACCGCGAGGACCCGAAGTTCTCGCACGCCGTCTTCTATTTCGGCGACGATTCGCGTCTCGTATTTCAGGACCAGCGCCATTTCGGCTTCATGCGGATCGTCGACAGTCCGAATCTGCACGAGGCGAAGGAACTGAAGAAACTCGCTCCCGAACCGTTCGGCCCCGAGTTCACGACTGCGTATCTGCGGCGGGTTTTGAAGTCGGCCAATCGCGCGCTGAAGCTCGTGCTTCTCGATCAGACGAAGATCCTCGGACTCGGCAACATTTACGCGTCTGAGGCGATGTTTCTCGCGAAGGTGAATCCGAAACGACGCGCGTCGTTGCTGTCTTTGAAGAAGATCGACGCGCTCTTTGAAACGATTCGCGGAGTTCTCTCCGAATCGATCGCGCACGGTTCGACGCTCAACGTTGATCCGGAGAACATCGACGGCAGTTACTATGGCGGCGGCTATGAAGCGGCGTGGCGCGTTTATGATCGCGAAGGCGAACCGTGCGTCCGGTGTTCGGCGACGATCAAACGCGTCGTCCAGGGCGGACGTTCGACGTACTTTTGCCCGGTTTGCCAGCGCTAAGCCGCACCCGGGCCGATCTTCTTGCGGCTTGACACCGTCAAACGCAAAACGCAGAATCTACCTAAATCTTTTTCGTGGTGAGTTAGGGCGACTTGCGACCACGTAAAATAATCCGCTAAACAGCTTAACCCGACGATTTGACGAGTCTCGCTGTTACGGCGAGGCTTTTTATTTGCGATTTTCGATTTGCGATTTCCGATTGGACCCGAATGATCCGGCGACTGCCGTGATCAGTTCCGGTCCGCCGATCGAAAATGAGATCTTGACGCCGGTCTCAATCGAAAATCGCAAATCGAAAATCGAAAATTCATATGCGTGACTTCAGAACACTGATCGAGTCTGACGGGATCTACGTCTTTGACGGAGCGATGGGCACCCGCCTTTATGAAAAGGGCGTTTATATCAACCGGTCGTACGACGAACTGAACCTGACCAACAAGGATCTCGTCCGGGAAGTGCACGAGGAATACGTCCGCGCGGGCGCCGAGATCCTTCAGACGAACACTTTCAGCGCCAACTACAACAAGCTCCAGCAGTTCGGGCTCGACACGCAGTTGCGCGAGATCAACATCTCGGCGGCACGGATCGCGCGCGAGGCTGCCGGCGAGCGCCGTTACGTCACGGGCACGATCGGACCGCTCGGCTTGCGGATCGAACCGTACGGTCCGACGTCGTTCGACGAAGCGCGCCAGATGTTCAAGCAACAGGCCGAAGCACTTCTCGAAGGCGGAATCGACGCGTTCATTCTTGAGACTTTTTCGGATCTTTCCGAGCTTCAACAAGCGATCGTTGCCGTCAAGGAGATCTCCGACCTTCCGGTGATCGCGCAGATCGCGATCCAGACCGACGGCAACACCGTCTTCGGCGCGACTCCCGAGGTCTTCACGCAACGGCTCGACGAATGGGGCGCGGATGTCATCGGCCTCAACTGCAGCGTCGGACCGGCGATGTTTCTCAACGCGCTCGAAAAGATGCGGGAAGTGACCGACAAGAAGCTTTCCGCGCAGCCAAACGCCGGCTTGCCGCGCAACGTGCAGGGACGGCAAATGTATATGTGCTCGCCCGAGTACATGGCGGAATTCGGGCGGCGTTTCATCCAGGTCGGCGCGAGTTTCATCGGCGGCTGCTGCGGGACGACGCCGGCCCACATCAAACTGCTGGCGGACGCGATCAGATCGGTCTCGCCGCGCATGATCCCGCATCATTTCATCAAACATCCGGTCACGATCAAGGAACTCAAGCCCGAAGACGTCGAGGTCGTACCTGCCGAAGATCGTTCGAACTGGTCGCGGAAGATCGCCCGCGGCGAGTTCGTAACGTCGGTCGAAGTGCTGCCGCCGAAAGGCTGCGACGCGGCGAAAACGCTTGAATCGATCAAGTTACTGAAGACTGCCGGAGTCGACGCGGTCAATATTCCGGACGGTCCGCGCGCGCAGACACGCATGAGCGCCCAGTCGACCGCCGTTCTCGTCGAGCGCGAGATCGGGATCGAGGCCGTGCTTCACTACTGCTGCCGCGACCGTAACCTGCTCGGAATGATGTCCGACCTTCTCGGCGCCGCCGCGCTCGGACTTCACAATCTTCTGATCATTACCGGCGATCCGCCGAAAATGGGTCCGTATCCCGACGCGACCGCCGTGTTCGACATCGACTCTATCGGTTTGACGAATATGGCGAACCGACTGAATCACGGACTCGATCTCGGCAACAACCCGATCGGACGTCCGACGGCGTTCTCGCTCGGCGTCGGCGTCAATCCCGGCGCGGTCAATCTCGATGAAGAGATCAAGCGTTTTGAATGGAAGGTCGAGGCGGGCGCGGAGTACGCGATCACGCAGCCTGTTTTCGATACGGCGCAGCTCCGTCGGTTTCTCGATCGGATCTCGCACGTCCGGATACCGATCATCGCCGGCATCTGGCCGCTGATCAGCTATCGAAATGCGGAGTTCATGCACAACGAGGTGCCCGGCGTGAACGTCACGCCGGAGATCCTCGATCGCATGCGCGCGGCATCGGAAAAAGGAAAGGACGAGGCTCGCGAAGAAGGAATCGCGATCGCCCGCGAGTCGCTGCTTGAAGTTCACGACGCGCTCGCCGGCGTCCAGGTTTCGGCGCCGTTCGGCAACGTGAAATATGCGCTGCAGGTCTTTGAGGTTCTTGATGAATTCAAGGGCCGGTGAAAGAGCGGGACATACGTCTACCGGCCTTCGAATTTAATGGGAATCAAAACTTGCGATCGGATAGTCCGATCGCACCCCCCAGGCTCCAACTGTGGTAGTTCCTGAAAGGCTGTTCAAAACCCAAAAGTAACTCTGAGCCCCGGTCGTTGCTCCGCGTCTCCAAATGGCGATGTCGGTTCTGGCGTCGCCGTCATAGTCCCCTTGTACGAAGTAGTCGCTCGTGATCCCGAATGTTTGAACACGCGTGGTTCCGGTCGAACTCTGGAGGATCCACCAAACCACGGGCGAAGTCGACGTGGCTCCGGTTCTGGCAACGGCAAAATCGTACTTTCCGTCACCGTCGTAATCGCCCGGAACGATATAGTCGGTGTTGAAATTCCCGAACGGCTGATACTGCGCGGTACCGTCAGAACTGCGACGGACGATAAACGTATTGTTCGGGTTCAGCCCCCCAAAACGATAGACCGCGACGTCGAACTTGCCGTCGCCGTCGTAGTCCCCGGGAACAGGCGTGTCACCGCTCGAGCCGCCGACAACATCGCCCGTCGTCCCGAACGGAAAAACCTGATCGTTTCCGGGAACCGAGAACCCGATACTGCTGTATCGGATCCACCAATTGGCCTGGTCTCCCAACGCCGCTCCGCGCCGGAATATCGCGATATCCGTGATCCCATCGCCGTCGTAATCGCGACAAACCGCCTGATCGCCGTTCACACCGTACGGAAGCTGAAATGCCGTCGAATCAGAGCTCCTGAGAATCCAAAAATAGCTTTGCAGACCCGCGGAAGCGCCCGACCGATAGATTGCCAGATCGTCCTTACCGTCGCCGTCGTAGTCACCTGGAACCGGAAAATCCGTGTTGGCGTCGCCGAAAACGGCGGTTTGAACGCCGGTTGTCGAATTTTGGTTCCAATAAGTGATCGGAGCCGGATTTCCGGTCGGAAAACGCAAAACGCTGAAGTCCTGACGCCCGTCACCGTCGAAATCGACCGGGCGTTTGATGCCAAGCTGCCCGCGGATCTCGCCGCCCGGGAAATTAATAGAGTGTACGTTCACGTATCCGAGGTGCTGGCGCAACTGACTCAACTGGGTCGGCGTGATGAAAGCCGTGCCGACGAGCGTTCCCGACGTCCCGCCGACCGCTCCCAAGGTGACGGCGATGCCTGTGTTCACGCCGATCGCGGCAGGCGCGTGAATGTGCGCCGACGTCTGCCCGGACGAAAGGTTGGTGAAAACGACCGTGAACGCAATCGTGCCGGCCGATTCGTTCACGAAGATCCGGGCGTAACCTGTAGCGTTTGTCGCGGCGGCAGGGACTTCCTGTGCACCCGAAAGATATGCGTAAAATGTTTCGCCTCGTCCGCTCACGGAAAGGCCAAGCACTAAGAAAAGCGACAAAACCCAGAGCTTCTTACGAATTCTCATCCTGATTCTCCTTTCCCATTCGGGGGTTAAATTATTTTGTTTACTGACGTTGGAGTCTATGTCGGATGGGTTGCGGTGTCAACGAAATTCTTTTACATCGCCCTCAACTAGGTCGATTCGAACCGCGGCCGATCCCACGGCGACCGCCGTTCCCGGAGATTGGCGGAACGAATGACACCGCTCGCGAAGAGATCGTGAACGGTTGCCACTTGAATCCGGTGAGTTGCCTAGGATGGGTAGTTGATGGTCGAGATCACTCCGCGCTTGAAGCCGTGCGGATTCGGTTCGGGCGGTTCGACAAGTGAAAACCTGTGGTTGAAGACCTCGCCGGTGACCGTCCGACTTTCGCCGATCCCTTGCCACTCGTAGCGCACGATCGCGCCGTCGTGAAACTTGTAGAGTCGTTCGATTCGGTCCGGTTCGTAGACAATTGTCTGCTCGGCGGCGATCATCGAGAGATCGTCGCGCATGATGATGTCGGCGTAATCGTTTGTCTTTTTCATTTTGGTCAGGGTACGAGGACGATCTTTCCAAGCGCCTTCGTTTCAAGGACTTCGTGGTGAGCGCGGACCGCGTCTTCGAGCGGAAAACTGCGTCCCACGACGGGATTGAGGTAGCCGTCACGCAGTCCGTCGCGGATCGCGTCGCGGATGAGCGCCATCGTTTCCGGCGCCGCGTTGAACAGCGCGAGTCCATGGATCGACGCGTCTTTTCCCATCGTCAGGCGCGGATTGAATTCGAGCGATCCGCGGTTTCCGATGACGACGATCCGTCCGAACATTTTCAGAACCTCGAAATCCTTCACAAGATTAACATTTGCAAGCATTTCGAGAATAATGTCTACGCCGCCCGTCGCCTCGTGAATCTTCTGCAAATAATCCGGTTCGGTGTGATCGAACACGAAGTCGGCGCCTTGATCGGCGACGAGTCGTTTCCCTTCTTCCGATCCGGCGGTTCCGACGACGCGCAGACCAATGTGTTTCGCCCATTGGATCGCGGCGATCCCGACTCCGCCCGATGCGCCGTGGATCAGCACCGTCTCGCCGGCCTTTGCCTGAGCCTTCTCGATCAATCCGCGCCACGCGGTCGCGTACGGCACAAATACTCCGGCGCCCTGCTCGAACGAGACGTTCGCCGGCAGTTCGTGAACCTGAGATCCATCGCAGACGATAAACTCCGCATACGTTCCGCTTTGAACGTTCGAAAGATAAACGCGATCGCCGACGCTCACACCTGCGACCGCGGCTCCGACCTTTTCGACGACTCCCGCGGCATCCTTACCGGGAATGTACGGGAGAGAGGGTTTCGCGGCATACGTCCCGGTCCGGATGTAACAATCAACCGGATTGACGCCCGCCGCCATCACTTTGACGAGAACCTGCGCGTCGCCGACCGGCGGCACCGCGACGTCCTCGAGTTTCATCACTTCGGGAGCTCCGAATTCCCTGACTACGATCGCTTTCATGACAATCCGTTCGAATAACACAAATTGCACGAGATCGATGGTCCGATCCGTGCAATTTGCGAAGTCAAAGGTCAACCTCGATTAGAGGTACTTCTGAACCATTTCGGCGAGACGCTCGCGGCTGATGTTTCCGCCGACGTAGCGCTCCTGTTCCTCACCGTTCTTGAAAAGGATCAGCGTCGGGATCCCGCGGATTCCGTAGCGCTGCGGAACGTTGATGTTCTCATCGACGTCCATCTTGTAAACCTTCGCCTTGCCGTCAAACTGTTCGGCGACGGCATCGACGGTCGGCGCGATCACGCGGCACGGACCGCACCATTCGGCCCAGAAATCGACAAGAACCGGTTGATCCGAGCCAAGAACGTCAGTCTGAAAGCTCGAATCGCTGACTTGTTTTGTAAAGTTTCCCATTTATTTCTCCTCAAAATTACGACGATGTATTATAGCCGCCGCGGAAATTATTCCGCAAAACCGAAGCAATTGTAACTTGCGATGTTACAATTGTCAACCGTTCTGATCAAAGTCGTTCTCGAGCACGATGCGGTAGCGCGCGTTTCCGCTTTCGAGGTGCTCGAAGGCGTCGTTGATGCGCGACATCGGGAATTTCTCGGTCACGGCCTCGATCTTGTGGCGGGCGCAGAACTCAAGCATTTTCGCGACGACGCCGGGACTGCCGGTCGCCGTTCCCGTCACGCTTTTCTGATTCGCGATCAGTGAGAATGCGCTGACAGGGATCGGTTCGAGGACCGCTCCGACGACGTGCAGCTTCCCTTTCGGGGCCAGCGCCGAGAGATAAAGTTCCCAATTGAGCGGCACATTGACCGTGACGAGTATCATGTCGAACTTTCCGGCCAATGCCTTGATCGCCCCTTCGTCACGCGTGCCGACGACGTAGTCGGCTCCGAGCGCCTTGAGCTCGTCGGATTTCGAAGCGCTCGACGTGAACGCCGTGACCTCGCAGCCCCATTTGTCGGCGAACTGCAGCGCGAGATGACCAAGACCGCCGATCCCGATCACTCCGACTTTGTCCGTCGGCTTGATGTCGTCCTGAACGAACGGATTGAACACCGTGATTCCGCCGCAGAAAAGCGGTCCCGCCTTCGATGCGTCCATCGAATCCGGCAATTTCACCGCCCATTCCCAGTTGCACCGGACGCGATCGGCGAATCCGCCGTGACGCGCCACGATCGTCTGTTCGAGTTGCCGGCAATTGATCTGATAACCGTTGATGCACTGCTCACAATGGTTGCAGCTGCCCGAATTCCAACCGAGTCCGACGATGTCGCCGACTGCGACATTTTTGACGTTCCCGCCGATCGCGACGACCTCGCCGACGGCCTCATGCCCGCCGACGAACGGGAATTGCGTCATTCCCCAGTCGTTGTTGAGCATCGACAGATCCGAGTGGCAGATCCCGCAGGCTGCGACCTTGATGTCGACCTGGTCGGCGCCGAGTTCTCCGGCGTCGTAATCGAATCGTTCAAACTTCCCGCGCGGCTCCGCGGCCGCGTATGCTCGTGTGATGTTCTCCATTTCCTTGACCTATTTGATCACAAGTTCGATCTCGGTCCCGGCGAGCGCGCGGCTGACCGGGCAATTCTTCTTGGCATCGGCCGCGAACGCTTCGAATTCCTCGCTCGAAAGACCCGGAACCGAGCCTTCAAGTTCGAGAGTGATCAACGTGATCGTGAACGCTTCGCCGACCTTTTCGATCTTCACGCGCGCCGTCGTATGAAGACGCTCCGGTGCGTGGCCCGCCCGCGACAACGCCGCGTCGAGCGCCATCGTGAAACAGCCGGCATGCGCCGCGCCGATGAGTTCCTCGGGGTTCGTCGCCGTCTCGTCGTCGCCGAATCTCGACGCGAACGTGTACGGCCCTTCATACGCTCCGCTTCCGAGTTTGA